>NZ_CP045375.1 GCF_009363555.1 Sulfitobacter sp. THAF37 | reverse complement strand
ATGTCCACGCGCAGCCCGGATTACGACGTGACAGCAGTCAACAAATCGGGCCGCAAGGTCCGCATCGGCACGGCCTGGAACGAGACGGGCAATACCAGCGGAAACCCCTATATCTCGATGCAGATCGATGTGGGCCTCGGCCCGTTCCGGGTCAACGCGGTGCAGACGAAAGAGGCGCGCGCGGCCCAGAGCGGCGAATTCGAGATCATCCCGTTGGTCTCGAACGGCCTGATGAAATCCGGCTCGATCTCGGGCGAGCTCACCGCCATGGACGCTGACAACGCCTTCACCGGCTACATCGCCAATATGATGTTCGATCTGGAGTTCATGCTGATCGAGAACAGCTACAAGACCGAGGAGACCCACCCTGACTACCGCATCGAGGTCAGCTCGCCCCGGGGCACGCCGATCCGCGTTGGCTCGGCGTGGATGGCCAAGAGCAGCCGCACGGGCAATGACTACCTGTCGCTGCTGATCAACACGCCCGATGGCGACCTGCGTGTCAACGCCGTCCAGAACGAAGAACAGCGCGGTGGCCAGACTTTCTCGATCATTCCGTTCATCGACAGCGGTGATCAGGCGCAAGACGCGGGCGCGGGGCTGTCGCTGGTTGCCTGAACAGCGCGCGAGGTGAGACGATCTGAACCGAAAGGGGAGCCGTGGGATCACGGTTCCCCTTTTTCTGTGCTGGTGTGGTTTGGAGATGGCGCGAAGTAAACTATGCTTAGGTCAGGTGTCGAAGTAGGCCTAGAGCCGCCATTCTGCAGTCGGTGGCGACCCCGGCTGATGCTGCAGCAAGCACCAAGGGCAGCGAAGCGCAGTTAGCGATCTTTGGAAACTCAGCCTTTCTCTATCTCAACAAGCGCCTTTGCTAACATGACAGCTGGAACGAGGCAAAGATCAGCGGACGATCGGGCGACTTGTTCGAGAGCGCCAAGAAATTCTGGAACCTGCCAAACGTCGCAAGCTAACATCTATCGCCCTGCTTCGCCGGAGCCGTCCGTCACCCCTCACTTGCTGATGGGGGTGCGGCGGCGCAGAAGATCAGGGCACCCGCCTCCGCCCTGCTCTGCTAGTGAGTCAGGAACCTCTTGCCCTATGAAAGTTCTTCCAGGATGGGCACTGTCTTCATGTGATCCTCAACGGCAGACCTGACCTCATCACTCATCGGCAGGTTTGCCGCTTCTGTGCCCCAATGCTCCCGAAAAGCCTGAACCGTCTCTTGGGCCGCGTCGATCGCCATCTTCCTCGGGATCGATGCTTTGACGGCAAGGTGCTCTAGCTCATCAACCGAGAATGCCGAAAACACCTTGGCACGGCTGATCTTCATGTTGGTCGCATCACCCGGAATGTAGGGCACAGTCGCCACAAAATCATAAGCTGGTGCCAGCGAGACATACCGCCTGTCCGGATAGATCAGTGACCAGTTCTTCATGTGCATATCAGCATTGCCGATCAGCATGTTGAAGGTCAGGCGCCGGACATATTCGATGATGTCGGCATCATTACCTTCGGCGGCGATCACCTGGGCGATGTTGCGGAATGTGCCATTGCCGTATTTGTCTTCGGGATAGAGCCCATAGACCTGCGCAAAATCCTCGATATGCACGCGCGACCCGTCGGAAAGGCGATCAAACCGCTCGATCACAAAGGCATGGTTGCCGATCTTATCGATACCCTCGGGCAGGTTCTTGATCGCATCGATACTGACCAGATCGATGGCAGGGACGTTCATCCCGATAAGGCCGGCCAGCTTCATCATCGAGAATTCATTTTCAGGGACGCCTGCGAATTCACGCGAGGGTAGCTTCACGATCCAGGAGCCCCCGACACCAGAGGCGGGAATGGTCAGCCCGCCACTAGCTTCCATCACGGCGGAAAACTTGAGCTGAACGCCTGCCAGCGAAAACCGCAAAGCATTCTCTCGCTGATCATCGCCATGATCATCGGCGCCATCGGCCGCATCCGGCGGCCAGGCTTCACCGTCAGCAGGGGTGATCGTGATCGCGCCGGGCAGGTCATGGCCAAGCGCCCAAAGCAGATAGAATTCTCGTTCGGGATTCACGCCCGCCTGTTCGGCCAGGTATTTGCGCAGATGGCCTTCGGGAAGAAGGTTTGAGAAGAAGGGCATGACGCGCTTCTGATAGGGCCGAAAATCCGTATAGAGTTCCCCGAATTCATCCTTGAAGGCGAGCCCGAGGGTCGGCCTGTCAGGATTTTCGATGTACTCGTCGGTGAAGGCAAAGATGGTGCGATCGCCGCCAAGATTGGTGAGCGTGCCAATGGGCTCGCCATACAGGTTTACGTTCAGCACGGAGACATTACTCATCGTTGTCTCCATCAAGGCGATAGGCAGGACGCGGCAAGCGCGTCCGTTCCTCATCGGCTATGCCATGGGCGAGTGCGTTGCGGAAACTGTTCATCTGCTTTGACGCTTCCTGCAGCGCGGCAACGCCACCCGCGTTCTCCACGGCTTTGAGCGCTTCACGTATGCTGCGCAATGTGTCGGTATTCCGGATCAGGTTCTCGAACTGTCGCATCTCGCGAAACTGCCGCTGCAGGTTTTCGAAGACGGGACTATCGATCTTGAGCGACTGGATGTGCTCAAGCTGCTTGGCGAGCCGGGCAATCTCTTTACGCGCCTCCGGCGTGGCCTTCGGCACGTCGTTTATGCTACGGGTGATCGTTCTTACGGCAGGCGCGGCCTTGCGCGGAACAAGCGCCAGTTCCAGATCAAGGGCGTTGGCGATGGCGGTCAGACTTGAGACGGTGAGGTTCACAGCGCCGCTCTCGATCTTGGAGATATGCGACTGCGGCACGCCTGCATGGGCGCTCAGCGCGCGCTGGCTCAGCCCCTTCTTTTCGCGGGCAGCTTTCAGTGTCGCCGCCAGTTTCTCGCTCTCATAGCTCATTTTGATATAATCCTGCATATCAAGCAAAGCGCTTGATCTACTTTAATGTATCATATGAAGCCTGAATTTTCAAGACGTGATCTAGTTTGACATATCGTAATCTAGAAACGATCTATTTCTATAGATCGAACCATGGGGCATTGCTAGCCCAACCACGATGAACCCGGCGTGCGGCTCACCATACGGTCGTATGTATCCTCTTCAGCCTCTTCGGCAGGCTCGAAGCGTGACGGCGCGTCCCCAAGATGGATTAGGGAAAGCGCAAAGTCGTGGACTTCGGAGACCAGAGCATGTTCGGTGCAGGGCTCTTTGAACCAGCTTCCTGACTCATGCTCTCTCGTTGCTTTTCGCCGAACCAGTTCAGTTTCCGTTGCCGGTATCGCGGTCGCCGGTATCTCGATTGGCGGTCGGCCAGCCGTCTTGAAGTAGGCGCCAGTGCGCAAGGCGCGATCACTCGACCGCGCCCAATGAATGAAGCCATCAATAGATTTCACAAGAACTGCCCGGCGCTCGGTGTACTGCAGCCAGCGCAGCGTCGCCGCGATCAGGGAAACGCCGTAGCGGTCCGCGCATGCGCCCAAGGCCTCTAGTTCAGGCTGAGACTTCGGAGCGATCTGCGCACGGAAGTCATCCAGTGGCATGAGGAGATTTGCGGCGAACTCGTTCGCTTCTTTCTCGATCTGCCGATATTTGCTGTCCCAGCGTTCCATGTCCTCGGTGCTGCACTGGATACCGTCAGGATGATCCTGCCTGTGCAAGAGGTAGTGCCCGAACTCGTGGGCGAGGGTAAAGTTGATGCGCCCCGGCGATGCTGTGTCCGAATTGTAGAAGATGCCCCAGCCCATTTCGCCAGGCGGGGCCTTCATCAAGGCGCCCTCGAATCCCTTCAGCGGGGCACCCTGCACAAGACTTATCGGATCGTCAGGAAAGCGCTGCTTTGAAAAATCGTAGGCAAGCGCTTCAACATTGACCGGAAAGCGGTCGTCGCCACCCAAGGTGTTCAGGATGATGGTCAGGTCGTATGCCCATCGTTGCGGCGACTTCGGCTTGGTCATCCGGGTTTCCCCCACAGCTTTACCATCTCGCGGATTTTTTCTTTGGTATCAGGGTCCATGTGTTTGTATTCACGATAGAACTGCGCATCGACGGCGTCTTCCTCGGTTATCGCCTGCTTTTCATCGAGCAGGTATTCAATCGTGACACCAAGTACTTCTGCAATCTTGGCCAGCTTCTCCGCCGATGGACGCGGCGGGTTCTTGTTCTCCAGTTCCCATATGTAGCTTTTGCTGGAGCCGGTGAGCTCGGCAAGTTTGTCAAGCGTGAGCTTTTGCTCCTTCCGTAAGCGGCGAATCTTCTCTCCCAGGCTGTTGGTCATGTGGCGGCCTCCCCGTCGATCTTATTGTTCGGTAAAGGCGTACTTTACGTGCTTGACTTCTGACTTTCAACAAATATATGATGTTCGGAGTAGGCATACTTTTTATGCCTGCAACCCTAACGAACAGGAGGTATGGAAACCATGAGTAAGGGACCGAAGACCCATCACGTCGTGCCGAACCCGGCAGGCGGATGGGATGTGAAGCGTGGCGGCGCATCCCGCGCCAGCAGCCACCATGAAACCAAGCAGGACGCCGTTGATCGCGGACGTGAAATCAGCCGCAACCAGCAAAGCGAACTGCGTATCCACAACCGCGACGGACGGATCGCCAGCAGTGACAGCCACGGTGGCGACCCGTTCCCGCCGAAAGGCTAAAAAGAAAGGACCTGGCCATGCCGAAGGACGAAAAAGGCAAACCGGAAAAAGAGTACACGATTGTTGTGAACGGCCGCGAGAAGACGGTGACGGCGACAGAACTTGGCGAGGACGATCTGGTCGCGCTTGCTTACGAAAACCCGCCCACGGGCGAGTTGATCTGCTTCACCATTACCTACCGGCGCGGCCAGGGCAACAAGCCCGAGGGCACGCTGGATGAGGGCGATACCGTGAAGCTGAAGGAGGGCATGATCTTCAATGTCACGGCAACTGATAAGTCGTAACGCCGATCTCAAGGCCCTCGAAGAAGGCGGATACGAGGTGGCTGTGAAAAGTGGCCACCTCGTGATCTCCAACGTGCCCTACGTGAAGGCCAATCGCGAGGTAAAGCTTGGCACGCTCGTTTCTGTTCTGCAGACGAACGGTGGCGAGACGATGGCGCCGAGCGACCATAAGGCGTACTTCGTGGGCGAGCATCCTTGCGATCACAATGGCAAGACACTCGAAGGCATCAGGCACTCCAGCAAACGCCAGAGCCTCGGCAAAGACATCACGGTAGACCACATGTTTTCGGCCAAGCCAAAAGAGGGCTACCGCGACTACGAACACAAAATGACCACCTATGTGGAGATGATCGCATCGCCCGCGCGGAAAATCGATCCGACGGCCGATGCGCGCACCTACGTCGTCGCAGACTCCGATGAACCTGATCCGGTATTCAACTACCAGGACACAGCCTCGACACGGGCCGGGATCGGCGGTTTTTCCGAAAAGCTGGCGATGAACAAGGTCGCCATTGTTGGCCTCGGCGGAACAGGCTCTTATGTGCTCGATCTGCTCGCTAAGACGCCGATCCGCGAGCTGCATCTTATCGACGGTGATGATTTCCTGCAGCACAACGCGTTCCGTAGCCCGGGCGCACCCAGCATTGAAACACTGCGGGAACGGAACAAGAAGGTCGATTACTTCGCAGCGCTTTATGCGCCTATACGTAAAGGGATCGTCCCGCATCCAGTCTATCTCGACGAATCCAACGTGGACCTGCTGAACGAGATGGATTTCGTCTTTGTGTGCGTTGACTCCGGCGCCGCCAAACGCCCGGCTGTCGAACACCTCGAAGAACAGGGCACCCCCTTCATTGATGTTGGTATGGGGATCGAGATGGGCGACGATGCCCTGGTGGGTGTGCTGCGGGTGACGCTGAGCACCGCCGAACAGCGAGAGCCGCTTCGTCGCCGCGTCGGCATGGGCGAGGCGGACGTAGATGATGCTTACGCCACCAACATCCAGGTGGCTGACCTGAACGCCCTGAACGCGACGCTCGCGGTGATCCGGTGGAAGAAGCTTGTAGGGTTTTACGCCGATTTTGAGGGCGAGCATTCCAGCAACTACACGATTGATGGCAACACGATAAACAACATGGACGGGCGCGATGACGATTAAGAAGATTACCCACAAATTTGTAGATGCGATCCCCGAGCAGACCGAGGAGGGCGTTCTGTACCTCGCCATGGATTACGCAACGGCCGTTCACAAATGCGCCTGCGGCTGTGGCAGGGAAGTCGTCACGCCCTTAAGCCCGACGGACTGGAAGATGGGCTATGACGGTGTGTCGATCTCGCTCTCGCCGTCCATCGGGAACTGGAGCTTTCCTTGCCGGTCGCATTACTGGATCAAGCACAGCAATATCCGGTGGGCAGGTGATATGAGTGATGAACAGATTGCCGCTGGACGGGCGCACGACCGTCGCGCCAAAGGTCGGTATTACGATGCGCCGGAAGCCCCCGCATCAATGGCGAATGCGGATGTGCCACAAGGTCTTTGGCAACGTTTCCGGCGGTGGCTAAGCGGCAAGTAATGGTTAGTACCGACGCCGATATCCTTACCGCGAGAGCAGTTTTGCCCCGAATCCCTTCCGTTGGATGATGTATGGCGGCTGCCCCTACGGCAAAAGACGGTTTATCCAGATGCGCACGCAGCATATGTATCTCCACCCGCCGCCAAAACCCGCAACTTTGCGAAGTCCACTTCCTACGCATCGCTGCCGTTCGTCCAAGGCGCAGCGAATGACTGGCTCCCGCCCATCACGTCCAATGCCCGGAAAAGCAATCACTATAGTCGGCAGCAGCGTCGCCAGCACATCAACCTTGGGCTAAGCCTTGCGGCCTCCCCAGCTCGGCTTCGCGTGTCGCAGGGGAGAACGGCCCTTCGGTCCGTCGCGCATTCGGCCATGCGGCCTCACCGCGGCGTCGCGCTTGGCGTCCCGGTTTGCCCGCCTCGCGAGCACGTCTCTCCCTGGCCGCTCCGCCGGATTGCGCTCTGGTCTGTTTTGGCCGAGGCCAAAACGATCCCGCCGCTTCATCCGTCTCCCGCGTCCGGTTGGGCCGTTTGCCTGCTCGGGTCGGGCAAACCTACCGTCAAAACACACACACATGAGCGTGGAAGCATATCCTCCGGATGGCCCCCAAATCAGCCCGCCTCAAGGATCGCAAAACTTTTCGGCGAGGGCAGGGCCTTTGGCGCGGGGCGGTCCCGTGCGTGAGCGCGGGCCTGTGTCGGGTGCTGCGCTCGGAAAACTTTTGCGCCCGGCAAGCCGGCGGCTGCGCCGTCCCTGACCCGGACAGATTCGGAAACCAGGCATTCGGCCATGCCCCCACACTCCCGTGGTGGCTCTACAACCGAATACTGGAGACCAGACATGGCGTACGATCAAGCGAACACTTACGAGACCATCGAGCTTTTCGGGCTGACGGAAAAAGACGCACAGCTGCCGATCCCGGACGACCACATCCTGACCGACCGCATCATCCGCGAGAGCTTCGAGGCTCTTCTCGGTCAGCTGCGCGGGACCGGGCTCGAGGCAGAAATCGAACCGCTGGCCCATGGGCTCGCGACGATCCTGCAGCGCCGCAAGGTGGCACTTGGCAAGGAGGTGGACCGCACCGCCGACAAGATCGGGGCGCTGGCAAAATCCCATGACGGATCGGAGATCGCCGAGACCGCGCTGGAAGAAGCGCAGGTACGCTTCCTGCAGCTGCGCGAGATCGTCAGCGCCATCGAGGTGATGAGCGAGGCAGCGGCGGAATGCTACGAGATCGAGACCGGTCACGCCTTCATCCCGGCCGCCGGGTCGCGCGCAAGCGTCCGGGCGCAAGAGACCGGGGCGGTCTTCGAGGCGCGGCAGCTGCTGGAGCAGCACGACCGCGAAACCGCCGAGAAGTCGAAAGTCGAGGGGGTGCCCCTGATCGTCTCGGGCGCCACCGACTGGACCGATGTCGATGTGATCTTCAATACGCTCGACAAAGTTCGCGAACGGATCAAGCAGAACCGCAACCAGGAGATCTTCCTCTGCCACAAGGGAGGCAAGCACGGGGCGGAGATGATTGCGGCCCGGTGGGCGCGCGCCCGCGGGGTCGCGCAGGCGCGCTTCGATCCGCGCTGGTCCGCACACGGGCGGGCGGCACCGTTCAAGTGCAACGACGAGATGCTGGACGACAAGTTCGCGGCGACGGGGGTTGTACTCTTCGGCGGCAACGGGGTCGCTCTGAACCTCGGGCAGAAGGCGGAAGCGAAAGGCCTGACGGTCATGCGGGTTGCTGACCCGGCGAAGACGGCGTCGCAGGAGTGAATTGAGAGGGTCGCCTTCGGGCGGCCCTTTCGTCATGTCTCATGGCGCGTGCGATCGGTCACACTTGATCGGCAGCTCACGGCGTCCAGCACCGTCATCCCTCTACCCAGCCCGTCAGAGTTCGGCCCATCCGCATCGGTACGGGCTGGGGATGGTGCGCACCTCGCACATCGTCAGCAGCGCAAGACCGAGGGGTCGAGACGTCGCACATGAGGCTGAAGACCTGCACAACCCTCGGGTGGCGTTTCGGGACATCGCACCTAAGCGATCGGGCTCCGTTAGCTCCCCGGCCAGGCTTGGCGGGACGAGGACGCGGATGGTGGCGGCAGCGTGATGGCAAGGGTCATCCGGATCACTCCTTTTTGCTCATTGATGTGGATCGCACGGGGTCGGCCCGTCCGTGCCCTCAGCTCACGCTTCGGCAAGCACAAATACGGCTTCCACGGCGGAGCCGCGGACCCTCCGCATTTGCGCTTGCGACCGGGCCTCTTGCCCCGTGCTGGGTGATCCCCATCGCAACAAGGAGTAACCCAAATGACCAACCACTACGTCGCCACCGTCCCCGTCAAGTTCACCGACACCGATGGCCAGGAGCGCACCCGTTTTCAGCGAGTGGGTGCGATGTTCCGCAACACCCGCAACGGGGACGGTTCGGAGTTCTTCAGCCTCAAGCTCGACTTCCCGGTCGCGGTCTCTGAGCTGGTGATGTTCCCGCCGAGCGCGAAGGATCCCCAGGACTGAATCCTCTGACGAGTATGGGCCGCCCCAGGACGATCTTGGGGCGGCCCGATCCCTGTTCCAGGGATGCCGTCACCGGCGCGTGTGATCGCCGCCAGCAACCTGACTTTGCTTCCGGTAGCCGCGCGCTCAAAGGACGATCGCCGCCCGGAATGATCAGGCCGCGACAGGGCGGACAGTCAGCCTCAAGGGGGCCATCCACAAAAACCTATCGGCCAGGGCCTCCCGGTTTTTGCGGCAGAGATTTGGCGGAGCCAAATCTGGCCCTCCTTGACCCTGCCTGTCCGCCCTGTCGGTGGGGTTTGCGCCCGCCCGCGGTTCCGTCCGAACACGTGCGTGTTCGGCCAGACCCTCGGGCGGTGCTGGGGAAGGGGACCCATTGGACAGGTGGGTCGCCCGGTGGTGAGGGCAGCAGAGCCGCGTCCCTGCGGGCCGCGGGGGAAGCGGACACCAAGGCTGCCTGAGCCTGAAGGCAACGTAAGTATATAATTCACAGTTTACTATATTATCGTAAGGTAGGGGCAGCCTTGGTGGAAGGTGGCAGGAAATAGGGGGTCTTTCTTCGCATGTCTCGTTCAAAACGTCTCACAGATGCGGACCGCATGGAGATCGTTCGCGAGGCTGCGGAAGGTGTGTCGACATCCGTGTTGGCGGAGCGGTTTGGCGTGTCGCCGCGGGCGATCCAGTACACGCTCAAAGCCGATGCCGAGCGCCAGGCCGATGCCGCTATTCCGGTCTTAGCAGTCAGTGTGAAGGTCACGGCTGCGGAGCTGGCGGCGCTCGACGAGGTGCTGGCCGAGGCGGGGATCGAGAGCCGGGCCGAGGGTCTGCGGCGGCTCATTCAGGCGGCAGGCGGGGTGTTCGTTCCGGACGCGCAGATGGCGGCTGAGATGGCGCGTTACCGCGCCTCGCTGCATGAGGTTGGCAATGGGGTCGCGCAGATCGCCAAGCAGATGACGCGGGCCAACCGGATGGGGCAGGTGGCCGTGGGCGGCACGAGTGCCGAGTTCACCGAATTGCGTCTCGCGCAGATGCGCGGGCTGGCGCGGTTCATCCTCGATTCCGCCGACGAGATCGACCTGCTCCTGCGCCGCCGCCGTGACGCGATGCAGCTCGAAGCCAGTGCTGCGCTAAGGGAGTTTGCCCATGCGGCTGAATGATGCTGTTGACGCTGTCACGGGCGAGGTCTTTCGGGACGGCTGGAGCCGAATCCGGGGCTCGATGCAGGGGCTGCATGTCGCCAAGCAGCGCCAGCTTGTGCGCGCGGCGGCAGGGCATCGGCCGGCGGTCTTCAAGGCGATCCGGGGCGGCGGTACGCATACCAAATCACAGCTCGCAAACCAGCTCGAGTACCTCACCACCAAGTCCACCCATATCGTGGACAGTAGCGGGTTTCTGGATGGCAAGGCGAAGCTCGAGGCGCGTGACATCAAGGATCTGACCGAGCGCTTTGCCAAGCGGTGGGATGCAGGCTTCAAACCCAAGCTGGGCCAGACAACCCACATGCTCATGTCCTTCCCCGTCGGCACGCGCGGGGAGGATGTGCGCGACATCGCGACAGATGTGGCGGAGCGGTTCTTCCAGACCGACGAAGGGCATTTCGACTACATCATCGCGGTGCATGAGGACCGCGATCACCCGCATGCGCATCTGGTTCTGAACCGCCGCTCGCAAGAAGGCGAGTTCTTCTACCTGGGGCGCAACCACCGCTTCAACTATGACGACTTCCGCCTCGCCATGGTCGAGGAGGCGGAAAAGTACGGCGTGCGCCTGGAAGCCACGCGCCGGGTCGATCGCGGGGTTGTCCATTACCCGGCCCGGACCAGCGAAGTTTATGCCGCGAAGGAAGAGGGTCGCGCGCCCCGCGAGCGTGAACGCGTCGGGGCCGACCTGACCCGGACGCTGGCGGAGATCGCCAACACCAGAACCGTCTACCATTCGCTTGCTGCGGAGGCTTCGCGCGAGGCCCGCGAGGATATTGCCACAGCCCTCTTTCGCGCGGGCGAGGTGCTGGCGCATGGCGGGCAGGTGGACCGAACAGGAGATGTGTATATGGCCGAGGATCAAAGTTTCGAGGATCTGAGAAGCCTCTATGCGGAAAAGCTCGCGCGGGTTCAGGGCATGATCGCCGAGAAGTCCGATGCGGAACGTCCCGCGCTGGAAAAGCGCCTCATCGAGATCCAGAAGCAGGTCCAGCACATGCAGCCCTTGGGGCTGCGATCATCCACGCTGTCGGAGACCCCCTCGGAGGGCGGGGTCTATTCCGAGGCCAATATCGACAACAGCCAGCTCGCGCGTCTGGCAATGCCCGACTTGAGATCGCGCATCGACACCGCGCTGCGCGGCACCGGGATCAGCACATCGGAAGTGGTCGCCCGGATCGAAACCGGCGCCTCGAATGCCGCGCTTGAGCATCAATGGATCGCCGATGATCTCTCCAAGGTGGCCGAGGCGCGGGACCTGAACCTCGAACGCCGCGCCGACCTGGAAAAGGCGCGTGACATCCTGAATGACGTGCATGTCGAGCTTGGCACGCTTCTGGAACGGGAGAACGTGCTGCGCCGGGATGGTGTAATGGAAGCGGATGCGGTCAGCGAGCGGTTCCACTATCACGAGGGCGCGGTCCGGGCGATGGAAGGGACAATCCGTCAGGAGATGCGCGCAGACGGTCTGACAGCGCAGCAGATCGAGGACCGGGACTGGGAGGTTGTCTCGCGGGCGGAGCGCCGGATCGAAGCGGAGCAGCGCGCGTATCTCGAGGCACACCCGGACTTGCTCGCACGACCGGGAGATGTGATCGACCGGTCCGAGCCCTACAGGGAGACCATCAGCGATGCGGCCCGCGCCAGCGAGATCACCCGCGAAGTCGACCGGATCATGGAGGGACGCGACCTCCGCACGCCCGTTGCAGATGCTGTCGCCGATGACTTGCGCGCGCGCTACCCGGACATGCCGTCCCACCTCGCCCGCGGGCTCGGCGCGACCTATGCCGCCGTTGTGGAGATACGGGACACGGAAGCCATCAATCAAGTTCGCCGGGAAACCGAGATGCGCGAGGGGCTTGGGGTTGGCACGCGCGACGAACGTCTAGCGACCCGCGATGAAACGGCGATGCAGTCTGACCGTACCGACCGTGTCCCAGAGGAGATTGCACGTGTCCTTGATCATGAACGGGCCGGGGAGCTGTCCGCGCCCTTCGAGACCGAAGCGGAACGGGATGCCTTCCGCAACGAGATCGCACGGGTGCTGGATGACCGCCAATTGGGCCGCCTCACATCCGGCGATGCTGATGCGCTGGAACAGGTTCTCGAGGACCGCCTCGACCGGCTCTATGTCGCCAAGGTCTACCTGCAATCTGATGCCGCGACGGCCAATACCGAGGCCTTGCGTCAGGTGGTCGATGATCTGGCCGATGCCGAATACGAAAAACACCGCGCCACAGACGTGGATGGCGAGACCGAGCGGGGCCAGGTCCATTGAGCGCGCCCATGGGAAAAGCGCGAATTGCCACGGGCGTCCTGTTGGTGACGCTGGTGACCGCCGCCATGGGCTATACCATCGCCTCGGCGGTGCTGACCTACCAGGATCTCGGCTTCGGGGCCGAGATCGACTTTGCTTATATCGCGCAGAACTACATGGCGATCCTGGACCGCCGCCCCGAGGACGCGCAACTCATCCATCTGATCATCGGCAGCTTCGCCGCCGCCGGCCTGATGCTGAGCCTCGCTCTCTCAGGGTCTGCCCTGACACGCTTTGGTCAGACTCATTGGCAGAGCGCGCGCGAGATGAAGGCAAACGGGTTTTTCGGGGCGCCTGGGACCGGGTTCATCCTCGGCAAGCTTGGGGCGCCCGGCTCCCGCGCAAAATACATTTGCTCCAAGGTCTTCCCGCATGCGCTGATCGTGGCGCCCACGGGCCGCGGCAAGACCACGGGTTTCGTCATTCCAAACCTGCTGACCTGGCAAGGCTCCGCCGTGACGCTCGATGTAAAGGGAGAGTGTTTCGAGGCCACGGCCCGGCACCGCGCCGCCCAAGGTGACAAGGTCTATCGCTTTGCCCCCACCGATTGGGAGGGCAGGCGCACGCATCGCTACAACCCGCTCCTGCGCATCTATCAGCTGAAAGATCCCGCGCGCCAACAGATGGAACTGCAACTCCTGGCGACGCTGTTCCTGCAAAGCGACAACGACCGGGTGCAGGGCCTCCTCAAGGGCGGAATCGATCTTTTTGTGGCGGCAGGCCTGCTGGCCTTCCAGCGCAAGCGTCCGACTCTCGGCGAAATCTATCGCATCGCGGCTTCGGGCGGGAACAAGCAGAAGGAATACTTCGCGCGGGGCCATGAGGTGGAGAACAGGGCCGCGAAGCTGATCTTCACGCGGCTGGCCTCGACCAACAACGACACGCTGACCTCATACGTTTCGCTCCTGATGACCTCGGGGCTCGATCAATGGCAGAACCCGGCCATCGATGAAGCGACGGCGGTGTCGGATTTTGATTTCCGGACGATCCGGAAAAAGCCCTTTTCGGTCTATCTCGTGGTCCAGCCGCTAATGGTGAAACCCCTCGCACCGCTGATCCGCCTATTCTTCTCCGATCTCCTCTCCGCCATGCAGGAAAAGGATCCCGGGCCAGACGAGCCGTGGCCCGTGATGATCATGCTCGACGAGTTCAATCGTCTCGGCAAGATGCCCATCGTGGTCGAGAGTATCGAGACCCTGCGCACCTATCGCGGTCACCTGGCCGTTGTCACGCAAACCATCCCCGCCCTCGATGAAATCTACGGTGAGAACACCCGCCGCGCGCTACAGGGCAACGCGGGCGTGAAGCTCTACCTAACGCCTTCGGATGAAAAAACCGTCGAGGAACTGAGCAAGGCGGTCGGCAAGACCACGAAGACCGTCATCACGCGATCCCAGTCCATCGGCAAGAACCCCTTTGAAGGGCGCAGCCAGTCGACCCGGACCGAAGAAAGCTCTCTCCTGCCCGAGGATGAGGCGCGCCGCCTACCGCTCGACGAAATCGTCATGGTCATCGATGCCCAGATGCCGGTCCGGGCAAAGCGGATCCAGTATTTTGACGACCGGCTGTTTAAGGCCATCCATGCAGCGCAGACGGGGGAGTTGCCGTTTCCGGAACCGGGGGGAGGGGGATCGCAAGGCACGCTGCCGTTGAGTGTCCGCGCGATGCCGATGACACCGCCGTCGAGCGGGCCCCGTGGTTCTGAAGCTGATGTGGAGCGGGTAGGCGAGGCTGCTGGGGGCCAACCTTCAGGGAAAACCGATATCGCCACAAAGAAGACAGCACCTGTAGTTCAAGCCGTCGTCGCCGAGGAACAGCGCCAGATGGAGATGGATTTTGGGGGCCAAGTCACGGATGCCGAGGCAGTGAGCGTGGATGATGAGGCGCAGATGCGCTCTGCTGTCGATGGTCTCGATATGTTGGAGGCAACTATGGAGCGGAGCAAGAAGGGCGTACGCGAAGAGATTTAGTTATTCAAATTGGTTCGTAGTCCGTTTTCGCGCGCTCAATCCGTGCGCCCATGGTATCCAATCCCCATCGACGATCAAAAAAGAATTCCAGCGCTTTTCTGGTTTCGACTCGAAGCCATTCGCCTTCAAAGCCGAATTCACGTCTGACGACCTTTGCTTGCTGATCTGAAAGTCCTGTCTTTGGTCGCAGCCAGATGATTGCTCGAGTATTCCAATCCACGTCCTCCGGCAGAGGCTTGTCTATGGGTTTCTCCTCGAAGGAGCTGTCAGGATCGATGCGGATCGGGAGGTAGTTCCGATATTCACCGTGCTTGAAACTGTGGGCACGCAAGTGCACGCTTTCACCATCGGACGTGAAGCGGGTCGGCGCAATCCACTGCCCTTCGTCGGCACCGGACGACATCGACGTGTACCGTACGTGGAGGGCTTTCCCCGACCTGATTGCCTGGTGAAGCAGCGCGATAGTCCTCCGATCTGCCTTGCGTTCCGGTCGTGGCAACGCGGAAGGCGGCGCATCGTCATCATCGCTCGTCAGGATATCGAGGGCTTCGGTCAGGCCGGATGGTGCTAAAGGCTCGTGTTCGATCCAAGCAATATAGGTCTTTCGCACCGGATCATAGGTCGGCGGTGTACTGTGCGCGAGACCGAGATAGACACGAAAGTCCAGCGCTGCCTGCGCGGTCGAAATACCGAAGCGGTCGATCAGATCCTTGCGGTTTGCCATACCCCGCCAGGTCAGGCAGCGGTCCAGAAAGATCAGGCGCTCTCTCTGCGCATGTTTGAGGTCGTCGAGCTTCATGTGCGCATCCCTACCTTGACTCTCGCCTGTATGTCCATCTAGAAAATATACGAATAAAAAATATACGGGTCATTGCCATGAGGATTCTTCACACCGCCGACCTCCATCTCGGGCGTCAGTTCAACGGGATTCCTCTCGATGCCGATCACGCAGCAATACTCGATCAGATCGTTTCGGCGATCACCTCCCGCGACGTTGACGTTCTTGTAATTGCAGGCGATATTTTTGATCGGGCTGCCCCGCCGACGTCTGCCGTGCGTCAGTTCAATGGGTTCTTGGCGCGCGTTGCCTCGGAGACCGAGGCGGCCGTGGTAATGATCGCCGGCAATCACGACTCGGGTGATCGAATCGCGTCCATGGCGATTATGACAGACACACGACGCGCGTTGATACGTGGGGCTATCAGTGCGGACGAGAAACCTCTGGTCCTCAGTGACGCACACGGACCCGTGGCGTTCACAGGGTTGCCCTTCGCTTATGACTATGCCGCCCGCGAATGCTTCGCCGATGAAGCTCTCCACACCCCCGAGGACGTTCTCGCGGCTCAGGTGGCTTGCAGTCGGCGTAACATTCCAGATGGCGCGCGATGGATCATCGTTTCGCATGCATTTGTAGCTGGGGCGGCGAGCAGCGAAAGTGAGCGGCCTCTCACTCGAGTGGGGGGCGTCGAGACGGTCAGTTCATCCGTGTTCGAAGGTGCTCATTATGTGGCGCTCGGGCATCTGCACCGGCCGCAATCGGTCGGTGCATCTCATATCCGGTATTCGGGATCGCCACTGGCTTTCGGATTTGATGAATCTGACTGCCAGAAGTCGATGAGCCTCGTAGAGATCGATGCAGTCGGGCAAACCACGATTGAGAGCATTCCGTTCACACCCATTCGCAAAGTGCGCGTCTTGAAGGGACGTCACGCAGAACTTCTCCTCGCAGACCGATCTGACGATTTTATCAAAGCCGTGCTTACCGATGATGCGCCTGTGATCGATGGAATGAAGCGCATCCGCGACGTGTTCCCGAACGCCTGTGAACTTATCTACGAGCGGGATGAACGGGCGCCAGAAGTAAAGTCCTTAACGGGACGTGCCCTAGCGGTCGCTAACCCTGTCGAAGTCCTTGGCGACTTCCTCGAACACGTGCGGGAAGAAGGGTTCTCAGAGAACGAACTGGAGGTCGTAGCGTCGGCACTCGGCCGCCTGCGTGAGACGGAGGATGTCCAATGAGACCGGTTCGGCTAACACTTCAGGCGTTCGGTCCCTATCCAGGTCGGGTGGTTATCGACTTTCGGGATGCCGTCGAGGTGGGTCTTTTCGGCATCTACGGACAAACAGGATCAGGTAAATCGACCATCTTCAGCGCGATGACCTTTGCGCTCTTTGGAGAAGCGGCGAAGGCAGAGCAAGACGCTCCTTCGTTGCGCTCGGATCACGCCGATCCGGATATAATGACCGAGGCGGAGTTCGTGTTCGACATTGGTGAGCGGCGATATGTTGTGCTTCGCCGACCCGACCAGATGCGACCCAAGGCGCGCGGTGAAGGCGAGACGCGGAGCGCACACGAAGCTTACCTGTTTGATGCGACCGGAATGTCGTTAGACGACATTACAGACGCGGCGCGGGGCAAGATCGTGGCAGAGAAGAAGGTGCGCGACGTCGACGCGGCCGTCGTCGAGATGCTTGGATATGGCTCCGAGCAATTTCGCCAGATCGTCCTCCTGCCTCAAGGGCGCTTCGAGAAGTTCCTTTCGGCCAAGACGAAAGAGCGCCTTGAAATCCTGCGAGAACTCTTCGATGTCTCGCTATACGAGAAGCTCATGGCCGATCTCAAGTCAGAAGCCGATGAGGCTGAACGGCAGGTGCGAGAGGAACGTGCGCTCTGCATCAGGCAACTCGCGGCAGAAGGGTTCGAAAGCACTGATGCACTGATTTCGGGCATCGAAGCCGCAACTGGGAAATGCGCAGAGCTACGCGTGATCGAAGAAACCAAAAAGGCGACGGCGGAAGTTGCCGAGAAGGCGCTGCGCCAGGCGGAGGCCATTGAGGAAAAGTTCGCGGCGGCCGAAAAGATGAGGGAACGGCTTCGCGCACTTGAGGCGCGGAAGGACGATATCGAGGCGCTTGCCGAGCAGGTCCGACAAGCCGAGCGCGCGCGGGGTCTGATCGATGTCGAGGAACGTGTGAGGGATGCCGAACGCGAGGTTAGTGAAGCCGAGACCAAGCGCGAAGAGGCAGACAAGGGCGCCGAAATTGGCGCGAAACAAGTAGAAAAGGCGGCAGATGCGCTCCGGCGTGAGGAAGACCGTGCCGATGAGGTCGAAACCCTGCGCCGGAGAAGCGATGAGCTGGAGAGGTATGGTCGAATCCTTGAGGCAGCAGCCGAAAGCAATCAGGCAGTCGAGACCGCGCTGAAAGAGCAGCTTGACGCCGACAACGCTTTTCAGGCGGCAAAGGCACAACTGACTAAACTCCAGGAGAAGCGCGTCTCGAAAAACGCCGAGTTGAAAGTCGCGCGTGAGGCCGAGACGAAGCGCGCCGAGATCGCGGGTCGTCGCGCAGAACTCGACCAACGGCATCTGGCAGCCAAGTCCTATGAGGGCGCCTTACAGGATGTTGCGACGGCTCAGGCCGCTGTCGAAGAACAGCTTCGGAAGTCGGAAGCTGCGTCAGGAAGGGCCGAGAAGGCACGAGAGAGTTTTGAGACAGCCGAAAGAAATCTCGCGGCCGCACAGGCGCTGCACCTTGCGACGAGACTGGAAGCAGGGTTGCCATGTCCGGTCTGCGGCGCGACCGAGCATCCCGCTCCTGCGACGGGCGAAATCGGCAGTGCCGGCCTGGATAAGGCTTTCCGAGAGTCACGAGAAGCATGGCTGGCCGCCGATCGCGAAGCTCGGAAGGCCAATGAGGCGCTGGCTGGGCTGCGTGCAACCATGGAGGACCGAAAGAAACGCTTGTCCACCCTTGAACCGCCGGAGGAGCTTGCAGCCGTCATCGCGGCGCAGATCGGTCGTGAGGACGCAGCACTCGCAGCGCTTGGTCCCCGGGTCGACATTCTTGCCGCGGAGGCCGGGATTGAGGAACTGGGACAGCAGGTCGAGGAACTGGAGCGGAAAAGCGATGAGTTGCGTGATCGCTTTGATGAGCGGCGGAACAAGGCAACCGAGGCCAAGGCGGCCCGCGATGGCAAGCTTGCCGAGGTGCCGGAGGACCTGCGCGATGTGACGGTGCTCGCGGCCACACTTAAGAATGTGACTGGGTCGCTGGCGTCACTTCAGGCGGCGCGGACCGCAGCAGAAAAAGCGCTGAACTCCGCGCGCGAAAAGGCACTCGGCGCAGTCAAGGATCTCGAAAGCGCGGACAAGGCGCTCGCGGGCTGCAAGACGCGCCATCAAAAGGCGGCGGGGGTTTTCCGGACGAGACTGGCTGAAGCTGGCCTCACAGCAGAGGCCTTTCAGTCTCTCAAGCCAGCCATCGAAACTCTTAATGAAGATAGAGAAACGGTCGAGACCTACCGGCGTGAGCACAAGAGTGCGTCTGATGCAGTCACAGATGCTACCTCTGCGATTGAAGGCATGTCCCGGCCTGACATCGAAGCGCTGCGGGAAACGCACCAGACCCATGCTGAGGCACTCGGCAGGGTGACCGAAGAACGCATCGCCGCCCAGACCCGTGTCGATCATTTGGATCGGCTTAGAAAGGGGATTGAAGAGACGTTGCGCAAGCTTGACGAAGCCGAAGCGGCATCAGGTCCGCTGCGCGGACTAGCTGCGCTGGTGAACGGGCAGAACTCGCAAAGACTGACCCTGGAGACATTCGCAATAGGCGCGATGTTCGATCAGATTCTGGAAGCTGCAAACCTACGCTTCGGTCCGATGACAAACTACCAGTATAGTCTCGAGCGTGAGATGGAGAACGGAGGGAGAGGCAAGCGAGGCCTTGGAACACAGGTGTTTGACGCGCACACTGGGAAATCACGCGCTACAAGCACACTCTCAGGCGGCGAGACGTTCATTGCGGCACTCGCTCTAGCACTGGGTCTTGCCGACGTGGTCGAAGCGGCGAGTGGCAAAGTCCGGCTCGACACGATTTTTATCGACGAAGGGTTTGGAAGCCTCGACACCGAAAACGGGTCCGGCACGCTCGACCAGGTCCTACAGGTCCTCAACTCCATCGTCCGACATAACCGTGCGGTGGGTCTGATTTCGCATGTACCGCTCGTCCAGGAGGCGATCCCAAACGGCTTCTATGTCAGAAAAGGGATGTCTGGGAGTAGTATAGAGGAAAGGGGGGTGGTCTGATGGATCCTCGTTGGTTTCGACGGCGAGCTCATTCGCGGCGCTTGCCAAATGGTGGCACTACCGACGTTCGAGAAAGCTGGGTCTTACAGTCTTCTTCGAAGGCAAAGCGCCAGCGCAGTTTCCGGCATCAGTGCCCCATATGCGGTGCAGACGTGGTCACGGTCCGTATGCCCAATGGTGGCAGCGCTCATTTTGAGGGCGCGAAGGGATTGTATAGGATAAAGCACCCATGTTTGCATGTTGGCGAAGGTTTGAGCCGAGTGCGTGACACGAACACGCCTGACCTCTTCGAAAACTGCTGAAATGTGCACCCCCACTGGGGATTCGATTGTTCTAGCAGAGAAAAATTGCCTAGAGGTTGAGATGTGGGCGCCGTTCTCTTGAGATCGAACTGGCCAGTTTGGAGATTTTATTGATGAGTTTTGTATGGAAGGTTTTTCGAGTTACATTTTTTTTAGCGATTTATTTCTTTGCTGCTTTGGTAATTGTTACACTTGGATTGCAGTCTTGGTCGGACGGCAGCCAAGTTCTTTTTGCATTGGGAGCGCCCATCTTTTTGGTTTGGTGGCAAGAAAGGCGGCGATCTAGAAAAATTGCCGCTACAAATGGCGACGCAAAGAGTTCGGAAACAACAAAACCGAATTTAGCGCTGGTAGCGCCTCCAAATGCGTATGAAAAACGTGTCGAGCGTGAACGCGAACGAACTCGTGAAGCCAATGTTTCCACGGGATCGGCTGTGACTCAAGCCTATTCCCCTCCGAAGCAGGACTACGCTGAGGTCGTTCGCGCTGGAAAGTCTGCGGCGCCGGCACTTGCAGCGGCCGCAGAACGAAACCAGCCCTCGCGAGTGGCATCGAGCTCATCGGCCCGATCATCGAAAAGCGGGTGGGTCCCTTCTAGCGAAACGGCTAGCGTCGCCGGTCTCAACATCGGCGGGATGGTCTATGTTGGCACGCCTCCCTTGCTGAACTCCTACGGGTATCGTGACAAATGCCGAGCCTATATCGATCCGTCCCTGTCGGTCGCGCGCTCGGGCAGGGACAAGGCTGGCGATGGCATGCCGTATTGGCCCGGATACTCGGATATCTCACCCCAGTGTCGGGCAACCTATTTGGAGTGGTTGGCAAGTGGGCGAAGCGACGCTTCCTATAACCCCGGCTACATGTTCTTGTACTTCTACGGGCTGGAGCGTCGCTTCTTCGTCGATCAGTCGAACGAAGATGCAAAGGATATCGTCCAGGAAGTTCGACGGCTGCAGTCACTTTACCCTGATAACCATTCCGTCAGGCGGTATTTGGGTGAGTTCCTCGACATCGCGATGCTCGCCGAAACCGACCTCGACGCTATCGAGCCGATTTTCGAGAAGCAGGGCTGGGAACTTCCGTTCTCACTCAAATACGCAATCGGAGCTCGTATCGACAAAGGAGAGAACCTGACAGCTGACTGGTTGCTGAGTTGGTTCATCTGCCATCCGGAAACAAATCTGAGAACTCCCGCGACGCGGTGCCGTGACGAGTTCGTCGCGCTGTTCCGTATGCGGTTTGATCGGCGTTTTCCTGATGGACTCAAAGTGACAAAACCACGGAAATCACTCACTGCATCCTATCGGGCCGCCTCCAGCGAGTTTCAGGGGTCCGCCAACCCAACCGTCGGCGGCAAGCCGGTCCCCGATATTTCCGGCCTGCGCAAACCGGTCGAGATTGCCCAAGAGTTGGCTGACGAGGTGATGAACGACCTCGACAAGCTCAGTCGCTTCCTGGGCCGAAACCCTGACGGTCGCGGAAGTGTGGAAGCGCATGCCTTGCTGCCCTCTGAACTTTGGGATGCTTTCCCATCAGAGGAAATGGACCGCTTGAAATCTTGGGCAAGCGATATCGTCGATCGAGGGGGATTGGTGCTGCTTGAAGAGGTGATCGGGCGTCTGGAGGGAGAAACGAACGAGAAGATCGGGAAACGGCAAACGACAGGAGCCGCCGACGCGCTCGCGCGCCTCGGTTTCGGTCTGGCGCCCGACCCTCGGTTTGCGCTCCGGTCGCCCAAGGCGGAGGAGCCTGTTGTGCTGTTTCGTCTGGGCGAACCCATCGAAAGACTCGAGGACGTTTCCGATAGCTATCGAAGCGCCTTGATCGAATTGGCACTTGGGTCGTTCGTCGCCCATGCGGATGGTTGCATCGCGGAGACTGAACGCAGGGCGCTGGAAAATCAGGTTTCTGCCGCGGCACTCAGCGATCAGGAGCGACGCAGGCTGCGTGCAAACCTTGAATGGTTCCTGGCCGTGCCACCGGACATGACGCTTCTGCGGCGCAAACTGAAGGAGGTGGGCCAAGACAGCCAGGCCGCTATGCGGGCAGCGCTGGTCGGTGCAGCACATGCCGATGGCATTATTCACTCCGACGAAGTCGCAAGCATTGAGAAAATCTACAAGGCTTTGGGCCTCGATCCTGCGCTTGCCTACTCGGATCTGCATGCTGGCGAAGTCGCGGATGGTCCTCGCACTGTTCGTGCCTCGCAACCGGGTCGCCCGGGCGAAGCGATACCCGATCTTGAAAAAGCCAGCGGACCCAAACTCGACGCGTCGCGGATCGCAGCAATCCGTTCGGACACTGAGCGCGTGTCGTCCGTCCTCGGTCAGATTTTCGATGTCGAAGAGGAAGAAAGTGGTGCGTCTGGGCCCGCCAGCCAAAGCCAGCTGGCGGGGCTTGACCCGAAACACGGCGCCCTTGTCCTCGACCTAGTTACTCGGGAGCATTGGTCTGACACAGAGTTCGAGACGATCTGCGCCTCGCATGGCTTGATGGCGTCCGGGGCACTGGAAGTTGTGAATGAATGGGCTTTTGAGACCTACGATGAAGCGCTTCTCGACGAGTATGATGGATATGACGTGTCTCCGGAGATTGCGGAGGCGGTAAAAGAAAAGATGAGTGCGGAGGGCAGGGATGTCTAAGTTGAAACCACGTGAACGCGATGCAATCGTACAGGCGCTTCGGGCTGGGGTCGTGCCCAAGCTAGGTTTGCGCCATATCCAGGTCGGTCGCGTCCGGGAGATTGAAGAGCTCGTTAAGGACATGGACCGGATATCCGATGGCGGATCGGCAATCAGGTTCATCATCGGGGAATACGGATCGGGCAAGACGTTCTTCATGAACCTGATCCGCCTCGTCGCCTTGGAGAAAGGCCTGGTCGTGATGTTCGCGGATCTGGCGCCGGATCGCCGTATTCACGCGACCGGCGGACAAGCTCGGGGGCTGTATGCGGAGATGGCCCGAAACCTCTCGACGCGGACAAAGCCCGATGGCGGGGCATTGGCCAGCGTGGTAGAACGGTTTGTCAGCCAGGCTCACCGAGATGCTGAAGAACGGGAATTGCCCACGGGGACCGTCATTCGTGAACGCCTTGGCCACTTTGAAGAACTTACAGGAGGGTTTGAGTTCGCCGAAGTCATCCGTCGATATTGGGAAGGCCATGAGACCGGCGACGACGAGTTGAAATCCGCAGCCCTGAGATGGCTGCGCGGCGAGTTCGCGACACGCACCGACGCTCGCAAGGCGCTTGGTGTGCGAACGATCATCGACGACGCCAGTGTCTATGACCATCTGAAGCTGATGTCGGCATTTGTGTGCGAGGCCGGTTACAAAGGCTTGCTCGTCGGTCTCGACGAGATGGTGAACCTCTACAAGCTCACCTCGTCGCAGGCGCGCAATGCAAACTACGAGCAGATCCTCCGGATACTGAACGATGTGCTGCAAGGCAGTGCCGAGAACCTCGGATTTCTCATGGGCGGGACCCCGGAGTTTCTGATGAACACCCGTCGTGGACTCTATAGCTACGAAGCCCTTCAGTCGCGTTTGGCCGAAAATACCTTCGCGCGAGACGGATTGGTCGACCTTTCAGGACCAGTTGTCCGGCTCGCCAGCCTGACCCCTGAAGACCTTTTCGTACTTCTGGCCAATGTCCGGCGGATCATGCAGGACGATGCCAGTGCTCTGCCGGACGCCGCACTCGAGGCATTCATGGCGCATTGCTCGGACCGGATCGGTGAAGCTTACTTCCGCACCCCGCGCAATACGGTGACGGCCTTCGTGAACCTGCTTTCCGTGCTGGAGCAAAACCCCGGTGTCGAGTGGAGCGATCTGATCGAAAAGATCGAAGTCTCTGAAGACCTCGGCGAAGACATGACCGAGGTAGACGAGTCGACGGGCGCCCAAGACCCCGGTGACGATGATCTGATCAGCTTCAAGCTCTGACGCCGATGAGCAGTGCGTTCGACAAACTGGCGAGGCCTGTTCAGAAATGGATACGCCAGAAAGGATGGCGCGAACTTCGCGACATCCAGGCGCGATCCATCCGGACGATCTACGAGACCAACGCCGATTTGATCGTTGCGGCGTCCACGGCGGGCGGAAAGACCGAGGCGGCGTTCCTGCCGTTGATTTCACAGGCGCTTGACGAGCCGTCGGGCGGCACCGGCTTCGACCTGCTCTACATCGGTCCGCTGAAAGCTCTGATCACGGACCAGGCCATGCGGCTGGAGGGCATCTGCCAGGAAGCAGAGCTTCCGGTTGTTCCCTGGCACGGGGATGTCTCGCAATCGATCAAGACGCGCGCGTTGAAATCTCCAAAAGGGATCCTTCTGATAACCCCAGAGTCCCTTGAGGCGCTTTTCATTCGTCGTGGTTTGGAAATCGCCCGCCTGTTTGGGGCCACGCGGGCGGTCGTGATCGACGAACTGCACACAGTTCTGGATAGCGAACGCGGTGTCCAGCTTCGTTCACTACTCACAAGGCTCGAGCTCGCGATAAAGCGCCCAATCCGTCGGATAGGTCTGTCAGCTACGCTAGGCGACATGGATCTCGCCAAGGCCTATCTTCGCCCTGACACAGCAAGCTCTGTCCAGCTAATCGAAGCAGATGGCGGCGAGGCTGAATTGAGGCTACAGCTTCGCGGCTACCTCTCAGGCGATGAAGATGAAAACAGCCCATCCGCAACGGACGCCATCGCAGCTCATCTTTTCAAAAATCTTCGAGGCAGCGACAACCTGGTCTTCGCCGGAGCGCGCCAGCGGGTCGAGATCTACGCAGATCGGTTGCGGGAGCTTTGCGAACGGGAGCACCTGCCACAGGAATTCTATCCCCACCACGCGAGCCTCTCCCGAGAACACCGTGACTTCGTTGAGCGGCGCTTGAAGGATCCTGCGAAGCCGACGACCGCCGTTTGCACGTCGACGCTCGAGCTTGGAATCGACATCGGTGACGTGACCTGCGTGGCTCAAATCGGTGCGCCATTCAGCGTCGCGGCGTTGCGACAACGACTTGGCCGGTCAGGCCGGCGTGAAGGACAACCGGCCATTCTGAGGCAGTACGCTGTCGAAGCCAAACTGACGCCGGAGAGCAGTTTCGTGGATCGCCTTCGCCTCGGCTTAATCAGGTCCATCGCGATGATAGATCTGCTGCTGGAAGGCTGGTGCGAACCGCCAAAACCGCAGGCGCTTCATCTCTCGACGCTCGTCCATCAGATACTGTCAGTCATAGCGCAGCGCGGCGGTGCGTCTGCAGGCGTGATCTACAACGTGCTCTGCCGCGAAGGCCCCTTTCGGAAGGTCACAAGCGAAGTATTCGCAGATGTGTTGCGTGCGATCGGCCATCCAGAAACCGGCTTGATCGAACAGGCCGGAAGCGGGTTGCTACTTTTGGGAGCCGCGGGCGAGAAGCTGGTTGAGCATTACAGCTTTTATGCGGTGTTCCAGACACCTGAAGAATTCCGTTTGGTTGCAGAGGGGCGGGATCTTGGAACCCTGCCGATCGACAATGTGCTTGCCCCAGGGATGCTATTGATATTCTCCGGGAGGCGTTGGGTTGTTCAAGAAATCCATGATCGTGAAAAGGTCATGGTCGTGAAACCTGCGAAGGCTGGTGTGCCTCCCGTCTTCGGCGGCGATGCGGGGGACATTCATGACAAAGTGATCGACCGAATGTTCGCCGTGCTCGAGGGGAATTCTAGCCCAGCTTACATGGATACAGTCTCTTTGATGATGCTCGAGGAAGCGCGTGCTCACTATGAACAGCTGGGGTTTAGGGCCAATAACATACACACCATCGGCGAGCATACATCAGTCATTGCGACGCGGGTCGGTACGGTGAAGACATCAACCCTCGCGCTAGCACTGAGAAGTGAGGGGTTTTCAGTCGAGCAGCATGACGGGTTCCTGCTGGTGGAGGCAGGGGACGAAACCCCCGATCTTCAAACAGTACCAACGCATATTCGATCTGGCGAACCTGTCGATCTGTTCGCGGGAGCAGGGAACTTTATGTCGGAGAAGTTTCATCCGTACCTTTCGAAGCCGCTCTTGGAGTTGGATGCAGCCAGTTCGAAGCTTGTTCCTCATATTCTTCCAACGTTGGTTGAAAGGATCATTCAGGCATGAGCGATGGGAAGCAGAGGTTGTTTCCTTGCATGCTCTGAACCGCTAGTGCCAAATGCAATGACCTTTGGGGGCGCAGAGATCATTTGGAGAATGTCGTGGCCGATAAGCTGAACATAAATTTAAGATATTGTTATGGAATTGGAAAACTTGAGGTAGAGCTGGAGTTTAAGCACAAAGGCTACGCGATCTACGCTCCGAACGGTGTTATGAAAACATCGTTTGCGAAGACAATGATGGACCTATCGGAAGGCAATTCGCCGAAGGACCTGCACTTCCCGGATCGCGAACCTATTTGTGAGATCACCCTGAATGGCGAAGCCATTAAGAAAGAGGAAATTTTCGTCGTTAAATCCTACGATGACAAATTCTCTTCAAGTCAGGTGTCCACTCTTCTTGCGAACGCCGAACTCAGAACGAAGTACGAAAGAATCCATCAGTCGATTGGCGAAGCAAAAAAGGCTTTGGACAAAGCTCTCAGGAACGCTGCGGGATTTGGAGAAAGATCACGGGAGAACTTAGACCCGATTATCGAGGATGTGTTTGGCGGTAGCTATTATGAGGCACTTTCTGCGATTGAGGACGAGCTCGACGAACTTCATCAATCGGACCTCGGCAAAGCCGACTACAGAATCCTGTACGACCCAAAAGTTCAGCAATTCCTTGCCAGCGAAGATGTGGCGGCTGCGGTCGAGGACTTTGCGCAAAAGTATGACGAGATAACCGAACAATCGCCAATCCTTCGAAGGGATTTTCGGTATCATAATGTCGCCCAGGTTCAGCAGCAGCTCGAAGCGAACAACTTTTTTAACGCTGGACACAGCATCAGCTTGGCGGATGAAAACACGGATCAGAAGGAAGAAGTTTCCTCGGACCAATCTCTTCGCGAGCGCATCGAAGAGGAGAAGCTTCGCGTCTTGAACGATGAGGCGGTGGCGAAGAAATTCGACACATTCAATTCAAAGCTCAAAAATAAGGAGCTGCAGGCTTTCCGAGACTATATCACAGATAATAAACACCTTCTGCCTATGCTAAACGAACCGAAAGGCCTGAAACGTGACCTTTGGATGCAATATCTTCGGGCTGCACTTGATGAGTACAAAGCGCTGGTATCCGAGTATCGAACTGGTCAAAGTGCTCTCGCTGAAATCATCGCAGACGCGGACAGCAGCAGAGGTGATTGGGATGCTGTAGTGGCAGATTTCAATCGTCGCTTTCTCTACCTGCCATTTGAACTTTCCGTTGAGAACAAGGCCGATGCGATCCTCAAAGGAAGTGCTCCTTCGATTGCTTTTATCATCAAAGATGCAGGTGAAGAGAGGCGTTATGCTTCATCCGAAAAGCAAGAACTGCTCCGAGCGCTAAGCACAGGTGAAAGCCGCGCGCTGTACATACTTGATATTATGTATGAGGTATTCGTGCGATGGAAGAACCGCACCAAGACCCTCTTTGTCTTTGACGACATTTCTGACTCGTTTGACTACAAGAACAAGTTCGCGATCATCGACTTCTTGGAGGATGTAACCAAGGTCGAAGACACCAATTTCCTTGCCATCGTCCTGACTCACAACTTTGATTTCCTTCGAACAGTTTCAAGCAGAGATATCTGTCCAGCACATCAGTGTCGGCTGGCGTTTCGATCTGATGATGGGATCAAGTTTGAGCCATTCGAGCGGACGGACATCCAGAGTCCGTTTCGTAAGTGGCAGGCCAGGTTGGCGGAACCGTCCGTTCTAATTGCTTATATCCCGTTTTTACGTAATTTGATCGAGTACACGCTTGGCCCAAAAGATGCCGATGGGAATCCTAATGCTGACTACCTTCAGCTTACCAGGATGCTCCACTTCAAAGATGAAACTGAAGCCCTCACCATCGAGGACTACAAGGCCGTATTCGAACGCCATTTGAGCGGGTGTACTTTCCCTGATGTTGATCTGACGCAGCCAATTATTGAGCATCTTTTCGCCACGGCCGATGAGTGTGAAAAAGTTGCCGATGGCATCAATCTTGAGCACAAGATCGCTCTGTCAATCGCGATCAGAATGCGAGCCGAGCGATACATGGTTGCGAAGATCCGTTCTGCGCAGGAAGAATTTGATGTTTCGAATAAACAGACGGGGAAGATTTTTCAAAAATTCAAAGATTTGTTCAATAATGAAGCCGAAAAAATAGGCCTTCTACGCTGCGTTAATCTGATCACGCCAGCGAATATACATCTCAATTCCTTTATGTATGAGCCAATCTTAGACATGGGCATGGCAGAATTGGTGACGTTGTACCAGAACGTAAAGTCAGATTTGAACTAGGCGTAGTCGGAATGCGTTTTGCACTTTTGAATGGTCAACGAGTTGAGGCGACGCCTGGTGCCTTGGGCAACTGCCCAGGCTGCGATGCCGCCATGCTAGCTCGATGCGGGACCAAGAAGGCCTGGCATTGGGCGCACAAAGGCCGCCGTCATTGTGATCATTGGTGGGAAAACGAAACCGAGTGGCATCGCGACTGGAAGAACCGGTTTCTTACCGACTGGCAAGAGGTGCTAGCTCGCGATGAAACTGGCGAGCGTCATATTGCGGATATCAAAACACCCTATGGCCTTGTGATCGAGTTCCAGCACTCTGCTATCAAGTCGGCTGAGGTAAGAAAGCGCACAGATTTCTACGGTCAAGTAATTTGGATTATCGATGGAACCCGCCGCCCAACTGATCTGATCCAATATGAACGTATGTTGTCAGAAAACTATCCGGAACGGTTCGACGGCGTTGATATCTACACCGTTTATTCCGAGGAAACACGGCTTCTCAAAGAATGGGGATCATTGGGCAAGATCGTCGGATTTGACTTTGGCGGCGAAAATCTCTGCTTGCTGACAGCCGCACAAGGCAGAAGCCGTTATCTCTTCGACTTCCCAAAGGTGGAGTTCGCTAGGTTGATTAGTGAAGGGAGGCCGCTACCAGTGGTTCAGTTCGCAGAACCCACCCAGCGTGGCTATCGAAGGCGTAGAAGATTCTAATAAACTTCAGGTCGCAAACAGTCGTTTTTGGCGGCTATCCTGGTCTATTAAAATCAACGCTTTGGATATGAAAACCGCCCGTAGAAGATCACTAGCAGTACCTTTGCGGTTTTTGGAGGGTTGTTCTCATCAGCCCGTCATCGTCGCCCCAACCTTCCAAGCCTAGCCAGTTGCGCAAGCATCTGGGACCCGGCCCCCGGTGACCCAGTGCCGCTTGCCTGACCTGTCTGTCCCATGCCTTGCCGCACTGGCATCTGCTGTACCCCGAAGAACTGCCGCGCTCTTAGGGCGGCATATTCCGCCCCACTTGCCCCGCCGATCAAGTAGCGATTGTACGCCTGTTGGCTGCCCATTGCGGCGCGGGCAAAGCTGTAGCCGCCGCCTAGGCCACCAGAGAGGGCGGGCATCATGATGTTACCGGAGATTGCTCGGACGATGAATGGGGTGGCGATGATGAAGCCCTTGGCCATGAGAACCATCATGAAGAACGGAATGAGCGCACCAATGTTGGAAGCGCCTTCCGGATCGCCCAGTTCGCCGATCAGGGCTGATGATACCCCGGTGATCGTGGCGAACACGCCGGCGACAACGATGGGGTAGAGCGCAAAGGAAACCAGTGCTGAAAGCCATCGCGCGAAGTAATCCTTGGTCACTTCGAAGAGGGTCAGGAAAATCATGACTGGAGCGATCCCGATCAGAAGTGCGATCATCAAACGCGAGGCCACGAGTATGAAGGCTGCGAGTCCGCCGAGAATCGAGAGCAAGAGGACCCCGACAATGTCGAGCATGGCGCCGGCCATCCAGTTCAACTCGGAACCAGCGGCGTTCAAATAGTCCCCCAACTCGGCGATCAACCGGTCGAATTCTTCCGCGAACGTGCCAGAGGGCCCCGGGGTACCGCCACCGACCGAGGCGACAAGCGCACCCGCAATGCTGTCGATCCCGGCAAGGATAGCGGCGGAAAGCGCGTTGAACTGTACCCAGTTGGTAGAGAATATCCCGATCAGTCCGATCTTGACCGCGAGCCAGAAGGCCGTGCGGCCATCCATCGCCTTGTACTGGTAGATCATGTTCAGGAAGACGAGGATCACCACGAGCGTCGTGCCCAAAACCAGAAGCGTGCCGACCGTTGCCGCGACCGATCCGAACTGGGTTTCTGCGGCGGTGTCGAGATAGCCCTGGGAGGTTTCAACGAAGTAGGTGACGACGCTCATAACGGGGCTGCCTTACCAATTGCCCGCGGCTTCGCAGATGGCTTTGGCCTCAAGGCGAACTTCGTTGGCGCGCCGGTTATAGACACCCGAGGCTTGCAGCATTTCCCATCGTTCGGCGCTGCCATGGTGATCGAGGAAGGTAGCTTCGGCCTCGTCCCAAGTTGGGAAGCGGATTTCACAATCGCAGCTACCGGTCTCGACGATGCGCTCCAGATTCTGGGCGCGGTAGATATCCTGGACCAGCACGCGCTGATAGGTTTGGCGTAGTGGTATCTCCTGCATCCACATGGGCTCAGCGGGGCGGTCCGGACAGACCTTGAAGCTGCGATCGAGGGTCGGCACCAGATTGCGCTCGGCGAAGGCGGGGACAGCCAGCAGGCTCAGGGCCACCCCGGTCAAAGCAAGGGTTGGCCGTGCCAGCCTCATGCCGTGGCTCCGATGGATGTAGTTTCACGCTTCAAAAAGACCGTGTGCCCAACATTCGCGAATTCCGACGAGCTGATCGACACAACCTCCCAACCTTCCGCGCCTTTGGCGTTCAGGGTGTTCTTCATATCGGAAAGGCTGGTCTTTCGGGTCATGTTGAAGCTGAGGATGTCGTACTCAAAGGTCTTCATTGGGAAGCTCCGATCTCGGTTGTGCCGGGGAGGTAGAATTCAGTAATGCCGCGTTTGCCGTCGTGGCGACCGGCCTGGATGATCACATCGATGGAGTTCTCGATGTACTGGATCATGTCGGCATAGGTCATCGGGATCTCGGTCTTGAGCGCGGCGATTGCCAGACGCTGCACGGCGAGTTGCGGGGTTTCGGCGTGTAGCGTGGTCATGGAGCCGCCATGGCCGGTGTTTATCGCCTCGAGGAAGGTCATGGCTTCCTTGCCGCGCACCTCGCCTAGGATAATCCGGTCGGGGCGCATCCGCAGCGTGGCAGTGAGCAGCACATCGGCCGTCTGGAACTCCGCGTCACGATTGGCGATGAGGGTCACAGCATTGGGCTGGGTCGGCAGAAGCTCGGCGGCTTCCTCGATGGTGACGATGCGTTCCTCGGATGGCACGTGTGAAAGTATCTTCCGCGCGGCGACAGTCTTGCCGGTGGAGGTGCCACCCGAAACGATCATGTTGAGCTTGTTCTCGACGCAGAAGGCCAGGGCTTCGTCGATCACGCCTGCGGCCACCACCTCGCGGAGTTCGCGGGTTTTCTCGAGGCGCAGTTCCTCAAGCTTGCGTTCCTTGCCATAGAGGAAATCCACCGCGATCCCGTCGAGCGGCAGGCTAGAAAAGAACCGCAGGCTGATCGACATGGCCGAGAGCACGGCGGGCGGTGTGATGACCTGCGCCCGGATCGGTCGCCCCTTGTAGGTAATCGAGACCGAGACGATCGGGCGGTCCTTGCTCATCGTCGTGTTGGCGGAAGAGGCGATCTGGTTGCCGAGGTCCTTCACCTCTGTTGCGGTCAGCGTCTGGTCCAGCTTTCGCATGGAGTGATCGCCCTGGAATTCCCCCCAACAGCTGCCATCGGGGTTGATGCAGATCTCGATGACATCGTCGCGGGCGGCGGCGTCGATCCGATCAAGGGAGGTCTGGAGATAGCTCAGCGACATGTGCTTAGAAGATCTCCAGATCGCGGTCGACCATCACCGTGACGCGCGCGCCCTGGTCGACATTGATGACCGGACCGATGGAGAGATAGTCGCCAATAACACTGTCCGTGGCATCGGCCAGATCATCGCCCACGTCTTCGAGCATGTCCGCAGCGGTCTCATCCTGCACATTTGCCGCAGCGGCGCTTGGGGCCGCTGAGATCAGAGAAATCAGCGCTGCCGAGCCGAAGCGCTCATCGAACCGGGTGTCGACAAAACCCGTCACGCCGGAACGGCCCAGTTCATCGCCCCCGAAGGAACTGATCTGGATGGTTTGATTGTCAGGCAGGATGATCCGGTCCCAGGCGATGGTGACCCGGCGCTGCGCGATATCGACGCCGGAGCGATAACGCCCGACAAGACGGGACCCGCGCGGGATCAGGAGGCGCGCGCCATCGAAACTGAACACATCTTCAGAGACAACGGCCCGGGTCTGGCCGGTCAGGGAGCTGTCGAGGGCGGTTTCCATGACGGCCTGGATCATCGTGCCCTGGATGATGGTGTTGGACGGGTTGGCGATGACCTCGGCTTGCGTCACGGACGTGGGCAGCGCACCGTTCAGCACGAAATCCGTCACTTCGCCAAAAGTCCGTTCGGTCAGCGCGGTTTCATTCGCACCTGAGGTGCCACCAAAGGCGATGGTGGGCGAGGTGATGCGGCGTTCCTGAAACGCGCGCTCCTCGGCCGCGCGGCGTTCAAGTTCCGCGAGCCGTCTTGCTTCCTCCTCGCGGCGGAGCCGTTCTTCTTCCCGCGCCCGCAACTCGTCCTCAGATGGGCCTAAGGGCGCGGGGGCAGGGCGATTGGCTTCGAGTTGCGCAAGTTCGAGGTCCATGCGGAGCTGCTCCAACTCGCGATCGCGCGCCGTGAGCTCATCGCGAAACTGCTGTTGCGCGGCTTCTGACGCCGCTTGCAGCGCCGCGATCTGGGCTGTCAGCGCATCGATGGCTTCGGCGGCAGCTGTGTCTTTTTCGACGACCGCTTCAGGCGCATTGCGCAACTCCTCGATTTGGGCCTGAAGGGCGGCAAGCTGCGCCAGAAGCTCGGCATTGGGTTCCACCGGTTCCGGTGCGACCAGTACCACTTCGGGTTCGGGTGGGGGGAGGGTTTCGATGGCGCCAAAGCCGTCGCCCTCGTTTTGGAATACGTCCGGCGTGGCCGTAGGCAGGGCTTCTTCCTCCTCGGGTTGGCCCAGGAGATAGAGCAGTGCCCCGCCCGCGCCGATCACGAGGGCAACGACCAAAGCAAGCATTGGTGAGCGCCGTGGGGCAGGGGGTGAACCTGCGCCTTTGCCTTGCTCCAGGGCGGCGAGACGTTTCTCGAGGTCCGCGTTTCCGGTGTCGCTCATGATCCTACCCCCGTAGGTGGTGTGGCCTCGATACAGACCACCTCGTCCCCGATCCGCAGCACCCATTGCCTGTTCACTCCCGAAACCCGGATCACGCCGTCCTCGGTGGCTTGCGTGTTGACCGTCCGCTCGCGGCCATTCGCGTAGCGGAAGATCGCGGGCACCGGCGCGTTCCGCGGGAACTCGAAATACGTGAAGGTCCCGTCATCCCAGACGCGGATCGGGGTGAACACGGTGCGCGCGCTGCCACCGTAGTTGTAGTTCGGCGCTTGGGCCGCGATGGCACGCGTGGGCCGCGCATTGTCCTCGGGATAGCGGAACTGGACCACGTAGAAGGTCGGGCTGCGGGTCTCCTGGACGTTGAAATAATAGCTGCGGCGGTTGGTATAGACGGTCACATTAGTATGGACGCCTCGGGCGACGGGTTTGATCGCGAAGGCCTGGCCACCCGGAACGCCGTCGATCTCGAAGCCTTCCGTGTCGCCGGCGATGATCGATCGGATACTTTCACCCTCGCCAAACTCGATCGTGGTGACGTGTGTGAGTGAGACGTTGAGGCGATAGACCTGGCCCTCCTGGTAGGTGGCAAGGCGTACGCGGCTGTCGTTGGGCCCGCCGCGCGGGATCGCTTCGGCATGGGCGAGGACCGGCAGCAGGGCAACTAGGCCAGCAACAAAGAACTTACTGATCAAACTAATTCTCCAATCTGTCGGAGCGGATAGAATATTCGAGCACGGTGAAGCCGAAGGGGTTCGTCCAGACCTCATCGATGGAGCGGCGGGTCTCGGGGCGGAACTCGAAGAGCAGCGTGGCGGTGAAAAGCCCGGTCTGGACGCCATTGATCGAGGTCAGGCGCTTGCGCAGGCGGACCGTGGCGCGGTTCGTGCCGATCCGGTTGATGCTGAGGATTTCCACCTCGAGCCGGGCGTTCGGGCCATAAGCCGTTGGCGGGTAGTTCTCGTTGGCGCTGTTCCAGATCTGGCGCAACCCGCTTTCCGCGGCCCCGTCAGAGCGGCGCAGTACGCTGCGGATGCGCAGATCGTTGTCGAGCTGGTTATAGACCTCGCGGTCGGTCACATAGCGGAATACTTCCGCCTCGATGATGGCCTGATTAGCAGTCACCGACGTCGCGCCCACCGAAGCCTCGGGCAGGGCAAAGCCGGTGGCGGGATCATAGGGCACGACCACAGGCGGCGGATCGACATCGAGGATTGCGACAGCCGCCGCGCTCAGGCATCCGAGAATGCCGAAGATGAGCCCGATGAGCCCAAGGCGCTGCCAGAGCCGTTCGCGGCGCAGGGCACCATAGACCAGCTCTTCTTCGATGATGTCCTGTTCAGTAGCCACCCCTCATTCCCTCACGATCAGTCAGCCCGCAGGTCCGGCAGCGTAAAGTCCATGAAGCGCTGCTCCTCGGCGATGGTGGCGGCATCGATCACGCCGCCTGTTCCGTCACCCACGGTTTGCACCGCTTCGAGCTGCCACATAGCGACGAGCGCGATCGCCAGTTCCGCCGTGACGCGTGTGTTGAGATCGATGCTTTCCTTGAGTTCGTCCATGTCGTCTATGAGACCGACGAGGCGGTCTACGCGTTCCAGCGACTGGCCGGCATCCTCATAGCTGTTCTGGGCAGCGGCCGAGACGAGTGCGCCGGTCGTGGCTTGCGTCGCCACACGGTTGGCCCCGGGATTTCCGCTGGTGGCCATTTCCGAAAGCGTATCGTCGTCAAATCCGAGATCGGCCAGGACCCGGTCCATTTGGGTTTCGATTTCGCCTGCACCCGAGCCAGAGAGGCCAGAGAAGTCTCCGGTCTTGATGGCTTCAATGGTGGCGAGGATGTCTCCGAACTCCTGATCGAGCAGGCCATTGAGTTCGTCTTCCATCTCGGTGCGGATGATTTCTGGAAGCTCTGCGAGGCGGGTGAGCGCTTCATATGTCCGTTGCAGCTCCGCGAGTTGGTCCGTGAGTGTGGCAAGCTGTTCGCGGAGCTGCGTCAGCTGCTCGTTTTGCAGGATCTCGTCTTCGATCATCTGCCGGAGCTGCTGGATGTTTTGTGCGATGTTCTGGGTATCGACGACGGGCACGCCTTGTGCCAGGGCGGCGCACGGGGTGCCGAGATGCAGACCGATCCCAAGCGTCGTGGCCAAGGCCGTCCTCACAAGTAAATCTCTCATCAGTCAATCTCCCTGATCGTGAAGTCCATGAACGCGCCCTCGGCCATGCGGGTGCTGGCCTGGGCCAGTTCTTCGGCGGAAAGGACGCGGGTGCGGGCTGCCTGTAGCCGGATACGGGCCGCGACGAGACGCACGAGTTCGGCGCGCGCATAGGTGTTGAGTGCGATGCTTTCCTGCACATCTTCGGTCGTGGAAATCCGCTCGACGATGTCCGCGATGCGCAGGGCGGCCTGCCGGATCGCGGCGGGCGAGTTGTTGCCATAGAAGGCCGCGCCGTGCCCGGTGATTGAGAGGTTGGCATTGGCCAGAAGTGCGGGGTCGATCGTGCCAAGCGCTTCGATCCCGCCGATACGGGTCAAATAAAGGTTATAGCGTTCGGGGATCACCTGGACGTAGTGCTGGGTCTCGCGGAAGGGTGGCACGCCGCCATACTCGAAAACCCGGCCGGGTCCGGCGTTATAGGCCGCGAGGGCGTTGATGATGTTGCCATCGAATGTGTTGAGCTGGGTCGCGAGATAGCGCGCGCCGCCATGCACCTGTAGGTAGGGGCTGTCATAATATTCCGGGTTGATGCTGAGATCGCTGGCGGTGCCAGGCATGATCTGTGTGAGACCATAGGCGCCGACGGGAGACCGTGCCCCAATCGTAAACCGGCTTTCCTGCCAGATCAGCGCTTGCAGCAGCGCGCGCCATTGGACGGGGGAGAGTCCTGCGCGTCCAACACCCGCAAAACCGCTGGTCTCCTGGGCAACGCGGATGATGAGCTGCTCGATGTTTTCCGCAGCATCCCCGAACATCTGCGCACCGCCGGGATTGGGGTCGATCTCGCCCCTGCCATAGACGGCTTCCACGGCGCGGTCGGGATCGCCGCTGCCGCTTTCCAGCCCCGAGACCATAGCCGGCAAGCCCTGACCGCCGAAGCTGGTCTGGGCATCGAGGATGCGTTGCAGGGTTTCCAGCTGCTCCCGTTCGATCTCGGCGATGAGTTCGCGCACTGCCAGCTTGTCAGCCTGAACAGCCAAGTCTGCCTCGCGATCGCCGGTCTCGACGATGTCACGCGCGGTCAGCCCACTGTCATTGGTCGGCACGCCTTGAGACAAGGCGAGACCGGGCAGCAGGCAAAACGCGAGGATATGAGGCAGGCTAGACTTCAACGTCGCCCTCCGGCGCGCCGAGCGGTGCGAAGTGGCAATCCTGGGCTGTCGCTGCCGTCGATGCGAGAAAGGAAAAGCAATTGGCCTGCGGCTCCCGATACTGGGTGCAGGAGGCCAGCGCGCCGAGCGCAGCCAAAGCGATAAGAATACGGATCATTAAAGCCTCCAGAAGTCTGGGCGGTCGCGGTAATCGGCGCCGACAAGCGCTTCGCCCTTTTCCATGCCGCCAAGGATCGTGAGATTGGGTCCAAGGGCGCTCAAATCGGCATCGACGACGATTGAGCCCTGATCGTCGCGGATCAGCGCCAAGCGGCTGTTGCTGCCCGTGTTGAGAAGGACGTCGAGCTCCTTCTCTGTGAGATTCAGCATGGCGTAATCCGCAGGCTGCGCGCGGATATTGGGCAGCAGGATCTGCGTCGGAACCGCCTCGACGATGGTCTTGCCGGTCCGGGTGCGCTCAAGCTGGCTTGCGTATTGCGTCATCATCACCGCGACCGTGTTCTGCTTGCGCGCGGTGACCAGCCAATTCGACAGCCGCTCGGCGAAATACGCGTTGTCGAGCGCCTTCCAGGCCTCGTCGATCACGATGATGGTGGGGCGGCGATCCTCGATCTCGCGCTCGACCCGGCGGAAAAGATAGGAGAGAACTGCCATCCGCTCCTTGTCGGCCTCGCTGTCGAGAATGCCGGTCAGATCGAAGCCCACGACATCGCCCTTGAGCGAGAACGTGTCCTCAAGGCTCTGTCCGAAGATCCAGCCGTAGCGGCCGTCCTCAGACCACTCGAGCAGGCGCTGGTGCAGATCGCCGCCATCATCGGTGGACACAAAAAGCGACGCGAAATCCCGCCAGTTCCGCAGGGCCGGATTGGAGGCCTGCGCATTCTGGCGCACGACTTCCTGGATGCGGTTGGTCTGTGCTGGCGTCAGGGGCTTGTCAGCGCGGTAGAGCAGGGTGGCAAGCCAGTCCGAGAGCCAGGCGGTGCCGCGGGCATCGGTCTCGGTCCAGAGCGGGTTGAGGCCCGTGGGCTGACCGGCGTTCAGGGACGCGTAGCGCCCGCCATTCGCGCGGACCGCCATCTCCATACCAAGACGGTAATCGAAGACGAAGATCCGCGCCCCTGCTCGACGGGCTTGGGTCATCAGGAAGGCCGACAGCACCGATTTGCCCGACCCGGGTCGTCCCATGATCAGGGTATGGCCGCTGGTGGGTTCTTTGTTGGGCGAGCCTTGCTCGTGATAGGAAAACCGATAGGCGCTTTGCTCGGGCGTAGGCAAATATGTGACGACCCGGCCCCAAGGGGTAAGTGCTGCGGGTTTGCCGAGCTGTGTCCGATGAAAGGCCGCAAAATCCGCGAAGTTGCGATTGGTGACGGCGCTGGCACGCACGCGCTTGGGCTGGTTGCCGGGATGCTGGCTGAGGTAATGGGCCTTTGCGGCGACCCGCTCACCGATCATCTTCACGCCTTCGGTCGCGGCGGCATTCACGATCTCGGCGCTGAGGGTTTGCAGCTCTTCGAGCGTGTCGCAGAAGAGCGTCACGACCATGTGATGCTCGCCGAAGCTTTGGCGCTTGGCCTCGAGATCATCGGCGGCGATGTCGAGCGCTTCCAGGAGCGAGAGGGCCGCATCCTGGCTGGCCTGCATCTGGCGCTTTTGCCGCTTGATGCGGCCCGCCATGAGGTTCGAATTGATCGGTGTGAAGGAATGGGTGACGATCATGTCGACCGGCAGGTTCAGCATGTCGAACATGGTGCAGGAGGTGGCCTCAGCATATTCCCCGATGGTGAAACTCTTGCCGTAGCGATGCCCCACGACGCCTTCAGAGAGCTCGAAATGATCGCCGTGAAACGTCACGCGGGTATTGGCGACGTTGAAGGATAAAAAGCCGTAGGTGTTTGCCGGGTAGAGCGGCAGTTCTGTTCCTGTGTTGAGCGCGCCCAGAAACCCCACCAATTCCCCCGATGCAGCTGACAGCAGGCGCGGCTTGAGCTCGGTGAGGCCCGAGAGGAAGACGTTCACGGCCTCGCCCAGGCGCTGCAGGCGTTTGCGGGTCTCCTCTTTCAGCCGGTCAGGCGCGCTGCTGCCGAGATGCGGCAGGAGGCTTTTCGGAGGCGGGCGGTGAATGATGGTGAGCGTCAGGGTCTTGTCGCGAAGCCCCCTGGTTGCAAGTTTCGCGCGCCAGCGCCGGTCGACCTCTCCCGCAAAGCTGTCCTCACGAATGGGGTCCAGATCTGGTTTGATGACCTTGGAGACCTTGTGGACATAGTAGCTGAACTCCGGCCCGAGTTGCGCGACGATGCGGGCAAAAAGTGCCGTCACCTTGTCGAGATAGGCATCGTCCGTCGTGTAGCTGTTGGTCCCCTCGAGCCGGATGCAGCGGAAGAGTTCGTTCACCCGGGTCCGCACGGTCTGGTCGTCGACGAGGCTCACGTAGGGCAGCATATGTGCAAGCCGGGTCTCGCGCGCATACCAGTCTGGCGTCATTGTGCGGGCATCGAGCGCAGCATCACGGGCGTCATCACGGGGCATAGCTGTCCCCGCCATGAATGGACCTGTTGCGCGTGGGCGGTGTCTCCTGCAGCGCCGTCATCATCACGTCGATGAAGCGCGGGTCCCAATCGGCGGCCTTCCAGAGCACGGGATAGAGCAGGGCCGCGACAGCCAGCACCGCGATATGCTGGAGCCAGACGAACAGGAGCACCGAGCCAAAGAGCCAGACCATCGCGTACATGATGGGCAGGCCTAGAAGCTTCGGCGGGCGCACGAGCCCAAGAAAGAGGGGTGAGCGTTCAGCCACCGGCAAAGACCGCAGCAACAATCGTGGGGGCTGCCGCGACGCCGGCGATGCCCACGAGGACCCAAAGCGCTTGGCGCAGATCAATGATGTTGAAAAACCAGCTCAAGAAAACGCCGAGGACCGCGAGTGTGGCGATGACCACACCAAGAGGTCCGGTCAGCGCATCGACAATGCCCTGCAACAAGCTCTGGATCGGGGAGAGATCGATGCTCTGTGCAAGGGCGGGTTCGGCAATCAGCAGGAATAGCACCAGCGAGGTGACAAAGAGGTTTGAAATCCAACTTGTTTGGAAAAAGCGGTATCGCCAATGCACTGCCGCGCTGCGCGCTCTCATGACATTAGCGATAAGTGTTTTGAGGAATGATTTCCAAAAAGGTTGGGACATCATGAATTTGATCCTTCCAATCGGGCCACGACGGCCATGACGCGGGCTACGTGGTTCTGGGTTTCTCGGTAGGGGGGAACGCCGCCATACTGGCGGACCGCATCGGGTCCGGCGTTGTAGGCAGCCAGCGCCAGGTGCGGATCGCCGAACGTCTCCAGCATCATCGCGAGGTAGCGTGCGGAGCCGTCGAGGTTCTGCAGCGGATCGCGCGGGTCGACGCCCAGATCACGCGCCGTCGCTGGCATCAATTGACCAAGGCCAATGGCACCTGCACTTGAAATCGCATCCTGCCGGTAGGCGCTCTCAACCTCGATATTGGCTCGATAGAGAGCCAGCCAATCCGTCACGGAAAGCCCCGCGCGACGCAGGCCGGGATGGCCGGCATGGCGCAAGGCCGTGGTCTGAATCCCGGAGAGGACATCGGCGCGGGGCAGGGGAGTCGGGCGGGCAAGGGCCGCGACTTGGACCCCCTCTTGCTCGGCCTCTACCTCGCCGAAGATCGCGATCCCATCGGAGGCCGAACCCTGACCAATCCCGTCATTGTAGTTTCGAGCAAAGCTGCTTTGGGAGTGGGACGGGATCAGGGAGCCGTCGCCCTCCATGACCAGGACCATTTGCGCTGAGGCAGGTGCTGCGACCAGCCAGAGGCAGACGAGGTTAGTTGTCAGCGGCCTTGTCTGATGGGGCTTTGTCTGACGGGGCGAGTATATGCGTGCGGCTTGTACCCGCCTCAAGCGGCAGGTCGACATGCGCAAAGCCAAGGCCAATGAAGAAAGACACCACGCCGGAGATCGTCTTGAACTCGCGGATCTTGATGTCGTTATAGGTCGTCCGAGTACGGGCCGTGACCAGCAGCTTCTCCACGCCTTCGTTGGAGACCACACGCATGATCCAGACCCCGTAGTAGCTGGGGCCTTTCTTGTGTGCCGATTCTTGGCACAGGATTTCTGCGTTATAGCCGCTTTCCACGAGTTCGCGGAAACGTGCTTCCGTAACCACATTTGGTGCTTCGAAGTCCCAGTTCATGGCCCGGCTCACGCTTTCTCCAATGGCGCGACCCTAGGCATTCCCACTTGAAGCCCAGAGTTACGATAGTATATTGTTAACCGCAAGATATATTGCAGAAGATACTTGTGTATCTTGGTTACACAATTTCTAGGCACGCCCAATGACGTCTATCAAGACCATTAGAGGTTTTACAAACCCTAGGTTGAAGTTGTTTCTATCTTGGCGAGCATTGGCGGTTTACTTGCTCGTTTTGTCTGCCAGTTCCGCTGAATCCTGCCTTGCCCCAGTCCGACCATTTGTTCCTAGCGATTCGCAAGCTGCTAGGAACTATGAAGACATCATTCGGCGGGACTTTGAGGTCTACATCACGGACATTCAGGACTACTTTCGCTGCCTCGAGCAGGAGCGTGCACGGGCTTTTGAGGAAGCCCGTGAGGTCAGTCATGACTACGGTCGGTTTCTGAAACTGGTGAGGGATTGATGGGCCATTGGGCATGCATCAGACTAGCACCCCATGAAAACCAGACGCCAATAACACCCTCAAATATCTACTTTTTAGATAACAGATTTCATCCGCTAGCGACGTCACAAAAGGTATGTGACGCGTGTCGAAAACAATCTGGAGTATCGGGCATCTGGCCCTTTGTCAGTCTTTGGTCGAGGCCCGAAAAAACGCGGGTCTGGGGCAGAAAGACTTGGCGGACAGGCTCGATTGCCATCAGTCTCTCGTGGCGCGCATTGAAAGCGGCCAGCGCCGGATCGACGTTGTCGAATTCATCGTATTGTCCCGGGCGCTTGGCTTCGACTTACACGAAGTTCTGGCGATCGTCGAAGCCGCCACGGAACCCGACCACAAGATTTGAAAACAATGCAATTTTGGGGCGTACCGCTTTGGATGTCCCCTCGTGAGATCAGCTACCTGAAGAAACAGCAGTTAGCCCACATCCACCACGTGCGGCCTCCGGCGCGAGTGAGCGCCTTATGACACCATGCCGCAAATTCAGCGCCACAGTGCAGGAAGTCAGTAAACAGTGAACGATGACAAAGGTGAGGGCGTCGCGATCGCCAATCTGATCGGGACCGATGGGTGCAGCGTGGTTGGTTGGGTTTATCGCTGGAGTACAGGAGCGCATGCGGTGATGTGGGACGTCCAGGGGCCCAAGCCGGTATCGGAAACCCGGCCGGATCTGACAGTAGAACAGAAGCAGGAAATCGACTTCGATGAATTGAAACGGATCGGAAACGGCGAAGGCGGGTAGGCTCCTCAGCTTGCCGCCAGTTCATATTTGATAGTTGGTGCCGGCCGGCATACCGGACATTGGGGTCGCAGGCGGCGAATGCGGACTCTGAGCCCAATCCGACTGATGCTGCAATATGCACCGAGGTCTGCAAAGCCGGAGAAGCGGTCATTAGACGTTGTACTTTGCGGCTGTCCAGTGGTGGACGTTGGCGATTTTAACTTTATTTCAATAGATTACAAGATCTCGTGTGCAATGTTTATTAAAAATGCAATCGCGTGATTTCGCACTTTGACGTGTCAATTCGGTGCGCCGACAGATACAGCTTCCATATTGGCTCGTGATCTTTATCGGGAAGAACAGCGATTTTTTTGACTCGTCCCTAGACGCGTTTTGCAAAAGTGAATGTGCCTGTTCAAAGTTGGCTTTGGTCAAGTCCGTCTCGCGGACAAAGCCAGCCTCATGTTGGGCCGCATGAAGGTCTGTTTTGCAATCCGGCAGCACTTCAGCTGCGGTCTTTCATGAACTCCCCTACAACCCGGTTCAACACTTCGGCAGCCGCACTTAGGGTCAGTTCATCGAATGCCGCGTAGCGACCTATGCCATGCGGGATGCAACACGCTGCGAAACTTGGCGTAATCGGTTCAGTTGAAGTACGCAGCCACCCGACGCTCCGCAGCACGTTGGCAAGGAAAGCTCAAAGTTGCCTTCTGTCGCGGCCTGCCCGACGCCTGAACTGGGTATCGGGCGTCGCCGATTGGCTGGAAGCAATCAAATCTTGCGCGCCAGAACTAACAGCGTCCCCGGCTCTTGATACTGGCGATTTGCATAGAAGCGAGTCGTCGCCTCAGCCCGAGCCGTAACCAGCCAAATGGATTCGTATTCCACTTCCTTCGCCAAACTTTCGAAGCTCTGCAAAAGGCTCGCGCCCACACCAGCCTTTTGAAACTGCGGCTCGACAACGATCTCTGATAGATAAATCGAAGTTCCATGTGCGCCTGTATGCGGCACGCCGACCGCAAATCCCACAAGACTATTCTCATGGAAGGCACCGACTGACAAATAATTCGGAGTGCTACTTAGTTCGTTCAGCCGTTGAATGGCGAGTTTCGGCGACCATTCCTCATTCCAAGGCGGCGGTCTATAGCATGTAATAAGCAGTCTCGCACCGATATCGATGTATTCGGCCAGCTGGATGCGCCCAAAACGTACAATCCTATCACTCATTTTGTTTCTCATTCGGCGTTCGCTTAAATTTCTAATGTCCTGTTTGCTATTCCCGAAGACATGTGCAGGGCCATGTGTCGAGATCATGTCGTCCAATCGAGCTGCAGAACTCACTGAAGCCTTGTGGTGAGGATTTTCATGCCAGCCGCCGTAAAGCCAACGGCGAACGCGCCTTCGAACCAACGGCGGCCCGCAATATAGCCGCGTGTGATCGACGATGTCGAAAACATCAGAGCGTAACCGAAAAACACGACCATGCTTTGTACGCCGACGGCTATCACGACCAGAGCAAGCTGCGCATGGCTCGCGTCGGAGGGCAGTCCAAGTGCGTAGAGCGCGCCGAAGAAAAGGATGGATTTCGGATTGGTGATATGCAGCGCCGCACCCCGAAGGATCAGGCGGCTTGGTCGGCCTCCGATAGACTGTGGCGCGATTGACTTTTGCGCCATCGCGGAACGTGCGGCTTTCCATGCAAGAAAAAAGAGATAGGCCGTCCCGGCATAGCGGATCACCTCGAGAACCCAGCCGTGCGACAGCATGATGGCACCGAGGCCAAAAGCGGCCGCCAGCGACCAGGTAAGTGACCCGATCACGATCCCAAAGGCGAGCAGGAGCCCGGACGGGCGACCCCGCGCCATCGAGGTGCCTGCGATCGCCAGTGTCGCGGGTCCCGGACTTGCGCTGGCAGCAAGATGCGCCAGCAGGATCAGAGCAAGGTTGATGTCTCCGATCATGTCGACCTCCCGTTGGAAAGCTGCCTTGCTTCGGCGGTTACGCTGGCCATGGCGTTGTCAGTGGAAGCCAACTGCGCCAGTTCTGTCGGCGCGCTCTTTGCAATGCGCGCCACTGCTCTCAGGGCATGGGTCCAGATCGTCAGGTCGTTTGCCGAGAAGGCAATTCTGACCCCCGACGGGGCCGCACCAGGGACCACTGCGAAAGCACTCCCTGGTGCTACGGCGATGCCGATCTCGGCGCAGGCTGCTGCAAAGGCTTCGCTGCGCCAGCCTTTTGGAAGGGTGAGCCATCCGTGCAGTGCTTCCGGTGCGCCGGAGAAGTCGAGACCCGCGAGCGTCCTCGCCGCAACGTCGAACATCTGGCGCGCCTCATGCCGCTTGCTCGTCTCAACGGAGGCGACAGTTCCGTCCTCAATCCAATGCCGGGCGAGTTGAACGGCAAGGCTCTGCGCCATCCAACCGCCGGATCGTGCCGCGCGCCTAATCGCGTCGGCAATCGGCTCTGGTGGTGCGATGATACCCAAGGAAAGACCCGGCATGAGCCTCTTTGAAAGGCTGTCGATGCGAATGACATGGTTGGGCGCATAGGCGGCCAACGGCACGGTCGGTTTGAGGAAGCTGTAGATGCGGTCTTCGATCGCACTGAGCCGATGGCGTTTCAGCACGTCGGCGATGCACTGCTTGCGGTCCTCCGACATAGTCAGGACGAGGGGACTTTGCAACGTCGGCTGGAGATAAACGCCCTGTAGTCCCGTCTGCGCTGCACGATCCAGGGCGACTGGCGTCACCCCTTCGGCGTCCATTGAAAGGGGGACGAGATCGATGCCGAGTTGGCGGGCGGCAGCCCTCACATAAGGATAAGTCATCGTCTCGACGCCGATGCGCCCACCGCGAGGGGCCAGAGCGGCCAGGCAGGTCGAGATTGCTTGCTTGCCGTTCCCGACGAGGACGAGCGAGTTGGGAGAAACAGGGTGCTCGGTAGAGCCGACAGTCTCGGCGAAGACCGACGCTACCGAAGGCTCGGCCGACGCCGAAGATGGTGCAACTGCGGATTGTTCCAATCCTTGGCGGAAAAAGCGCGCTGTCGATGCGGCGATACGGTCTCGCCCCTCCGCGCTCAACCTGAAGACGATGTCCAGATCGATGCCGCGGCCCGAAGGCTCTTGCAAGGCAGGATCGAGAGGCCGGAACCGGTTTGCGACAAAGGTGCCGCGCCCGACCTCTCCCACGACGAGACCTCTGCGGCGCAACTCTTCGTAGACGCGGCTGGCGGTCGAGACGGCGATGCCTTCGGTGTGGGCAAAGTCACGCTGCGGGGGCAGGCGCGCACCCAGGGGCAACTCTCCGGTCGCGATCCGCAGCGCGATACGATCCGCGATTTCGGTATAGGGCTTCAAGCGAAAATTGCTCCGAGTACAATGATTACCTTGATCGGAACATTAGGACAGTTCATTTCATGGAAAATCAAGGAGAATATTCAATGCCTGCGCTTTCGCTTTGTCACCGCATGACAGCCTACATGGAGTGGGCCGACGATGTGATGCTCTCCGCCGCCGAAAGGCTGCCACAGAACGCCGTAAGTGCGCCGCGCGATGCTCTCTTCAAGTCGATTGCGGGTACGTTCGATCATACTCTGGTCGTCGGAGAGATCTTTCAGGCGCATCTGGAAGGTCGCTCCCATGGCCATGATGCGCGGCATCGGGCCAGTGTTCTCGACTTTCCACAAGTGGCAACGCGGCTGCGCGCCATGAACAGCTACTACGTGCGCTGTGCAAGGGACTGGACGACCAGCGATCTGGCCGAAACGATCGAGTTCACGTTTGTTGGGGGTGGGCAGGGCGCAATGACCCGTGAGGACATCCTGCTCCACCTAGTCAATCATGCGACGTATCATAGAGGCTTTGTCAGTACGCTTCTTTATCCGCTCAAGGCTAAGACTGCAGCGAGTGACCTGACCGTCTTCCTCCGCGATGTGTGGCCTGAAATGGTCGTAGAGTTGAGGGCGGATGCATCGTCATGAAGATCGGATGGATTGGTTTGGGTGTCATGGGATATCCGATGGCAGGGCACTTGGCGCGTTCAGGTCATTCAGTGACAGTTTTCAATCGAACGCCCTCCAAAGCCAGAGAGTGGGTCGAAGAATACGGCGGCAGGCAGGCTGCGAGCCCGGCGGAAGCGACGATAGGCGCCGATATCGTTCTGAGCTGTGTCGGCGCAGATGAAGATCTTCGGGAAGTCACAATCGGGCCCGATGGAGCGTTTTCCGAACTTTCGGAAGGTGGGTGTTTCGTTGATTGTACCACCGCTTCTGCAGACGTAGCCCGTGAGCTTTTTCACCTGCTCAACGAAAAAAGCTGCCACTATCTCGATGCACCTGTTTCCGGTGGCCAAGCGGGTGCCAAGTCCGGCCAGCTGTCTGTGATGGTCGGCGGAGAGATCGCTGCATTTGAAATCGTCCAACCTGTGCTCGAGGTGTTCGCAAGAAAGGTTGTGAGGATCGGAGATGTCGGGTCCGGGCAAACTGCCAAAATGGTCAATCAACTTTGCATTGCGGGTGTTGTCCAAGGGCTGGCTGAAGGCATGGCCTTGGCAGAACGCGCCGGACTGGACATTTTCCGCCGTCATGGAAGCGATCGCCGAAGGCGCCGCCGGATCTTGGCAAATGTCAAACCGCTGGAAGACGATGCAGGCTGGAGAATATGAATTCGGCTTTGCGGTAGACTGGATGCGCAAGGATCTTTCGATTGCATTGAAAGAAGTCGCTCGCCTTGGTGGAACAGCTCCAGTTGGTGCTCTTATCGATCAATTTTATGCGGATGTGCAGCGCGCCGGTGGCGGCCGGTTGGATACATCGAGTCTGCTGACAAGGCTGCGGTGACACAATGGCCGACCTCGACGTACTATTGGCTTTTGCATTCATCGTGACGCTCATTGTCACATCGCCTGGCCCGAACCTCTTTCTACTTCTGCGGACCGTGCCGACATTCGGTCGATTTGCCGGTTTGGCCAATACACTGGGCTTCGCGACAGCGATCCTGACCCACGCCACTTTGTCGTTCATTGGTGTAGGAGCGATCCTAGCGACTTCTGCTACAGCCTTCACAGTTCTGAAGATCGCAGGCGCGGGGTATCTTTTCTGGCTCGGGCTGAAAGCTTTGCGGTCTGCCATCGCGGGTCCGAGAACGATTTCGACTCCAGACTTTGACCCGGCAACCGAAGGTCTTGCGCCTCGTCATCTGATGCGCTTCGCCGAGGGATTCCTGACCAATATCCTCAACCCAAAGCCGGCATTGTTCTATCTTGCAGCGTTTCCACAGTTCCTTGTGGTCGGCGGTGCACCGCTCTGGTCTCAGGCTCTCGTGCTGGCATTGGTCCACGCGGCCATTGCCCTTGCGTGGTATGGCTTTGTAGTGCTGACATTATCGCAATTCGTGCGCTGGCTCAGACGCCCACGACTTTGGCAGGCGATCCAAGGGCTGACGGGTGTGGCCCTGACCCTGCTTGCCGTCCGCCTTTTGTTGCTCCGCCAATCACCGTGACGAGCCATCCAATTTGCTGAATTCAGCTTCAGGCCAGGACAGAAGACTATGAAAACAGAACTCGATCACATATTTCTTTTCGTCGCGGACCGAAGCACCGCCGAACGTCTGATGCAGACGGCTGGTCTGGTCACCAATTATTCCCGTCAGCATCCGGGGCAGGGGACAACGAACATCTGTGCCTGTCTGGACGACGTGTTTGTAGAATTCCTCTGGCTGGACGGGTCGGATATCAGTTCGGAAAGCGAACGCGTAGGTCTTGGAGATCGCGGGCGTGGTACCGGTTCGCCGATCGGCGTGTCGTGGCGCGGTGCGGCGCCTGTTGCGTGTGACGCGTATTCGGCGCCGTTCCTGCCTGCAGGGGTGACGATTCCGGTCGCGCAGGCAAGCCTGAACCAATCCTTGCCCTTCGTTTTTCAAACTCCGGGTGGCGTGCCGCCGATAGATCGGACAGACGGTTTGCCCGGTGAGCGGCAGAGGCCACGATTTGCGACGCTTGCGCTCTGCGAACTCAGCCTCCCGAACCCGCAAGAAGCAGCGCATTTACTTCAATGGTGCGAAAGGATCGAACTTGTGAAAGGACAACCGGGGTTTCGGCTTGTGTTCGTCACGCCGGATGGACGTTCGAACCAGTGCACCGGTTTCCTTTCACCGATCTGAGGTCGTCGAAAAAGAAGTGAAATACACGCCCGATTTTCGACGGACCAAACGCTGTTTGGCGCGTAGGTATCGGGGACAACCGCACCTGCCCTTGGGATACGACATGCTTTTCGATCTGCCAGATCACGACACGCTTTACCGCGCCCTTCTGGACCGCGACGAGGGGTATGACGGACGAGCCTACGTCTGCGTCGGAACAACCGGGATTTTCTGCCGGTTGACCTGCCCGGCCCGCAAGCCGAAGTCCGAGAATTGCACCTTCGTTGCCACCATCGGGGAATGCATCGAAACGGGCTTTCGGCCATGCAAACGGTGCCATCCCATGCAAGCAGCCGCCGCCGCCGATCCCGTTGTCGGTGAGCTTCTGATGCTTCTGGACGAAAAGCCTGAGGTCAGATGGTCCGAACGGGACATCGCGCGGCTGGGTTACGACATTTCCACGGTGCGGCGCAGTTTCAAACGACAGTTCGGTATGACATTCCTCGAGATGGCGCGTCAGCGCCGCCTGCGCGACGGGTTCGAGGTGCTTGCCGATGGTGGCAAGGTCATCGAGGCGCAACTGGAGGCGGGGTTCGACTCGCCCAGTGCCTTCCGGGCCGCTTTCGCCCGGCTACTGGGGTGTCGACCAAAAGACCTCGGCACAGAGGGAACTCTGCTCGCGTCCTGGATCCCGACACCGCTTGGCGACATGGTCGCGGTGTCCAGCACGTCTCATCTGCATCTTCTCGAATTCGTGGACCGCAAGGCGCTGCCGAACGAGCTCAAGAAGCTGGCGATGCACGGCCGGAATGCGATCGGTCTGGGCAAGACGGCCGCGACGGAACAGGCGGCGGCAGAGCTTGACGCCTTCTTTGCGGGCACATCGAGCCAGTTTGAAACACCGTTGGCGCCGCCGGGCACGGCCTTTTCGAAAATCGTCTGGGATGCCCTCCGCGACATTCCCGCAGGTCAAACACGCAGCTATCGCGACATCGCCATCGCAATCGGCGACCCCGCCGCGACGCGCGCGGTCGCGCGCGCCAACGGCGCCAACCAGATCGCGCTGATGATCCCGTGCCACCGGGTCATCGGTGCCGATGGCAGCCTGACGGGGTACGGGGGCGGGCTGTGGCGCAAGCAGCGGCTGCTGGAAATCGAAACACGTTACAGACTTGAACAGAAGGAACACTTGCAATGACGAACCAGGCTCAGAAGGCGAAGGCGTTCCGCGCGTTGCATAAGCCGGGCACCCCCTTTGTCCTTTATAACATCTGGGACGCGGGCGGCGCGAAAGCATTGGTCGAGGCTGGCGCACCGGCGGTGGCCACCGGCAGCTGGTCCATGGCCGCAGCGCACGGCTTCGAGGACGGCGAGGCGATCCCGCTAGATCTCGTTCTGACCCTGGTCGAGCGGATCACCGCCGCGGTGGATTGTCCCGTCACTGTCGATTTCGAAGGCGGCTATGCACAATCGCCCGATGATATCGCCGCGAATGTAAGACGCCTGATCGACTGCGGCGCAATCGGATTGAACTTCGAAGACCAGATCGTCGGCGGGGAGGGTCTCCATCCGGTGGAAGACCAGGTCGCGCGCCTGCGCGCCGTACGGAAGGCAGCAGACGATGCTGGCCTCCCGTTCTTTATCAACGCGAGGACGGACCTGTTTCTGAAGAACGAAGCGGGCGTTCAACACGCGCTTCTGGTCGAAGAAGCGATCGCGCGCCAGAACAGCTATGCCGAGGCGGGCGCGGACGGCTATTTCATCCCCGGGCTGACCGACCCGACGCTTATCTCGCGCATCTGCGAGGCGTCGACGCTTCCGGTCAACGTCATGATGATGGGGGAATTGTCATCGGTGTCCAAGGTCGCATCGCTCGGCGTGGCACGTGCCAGCTACGGGCCCGGACCTTACATCATGGCCATGAAAGACCTGGTTGCTGCGCAGTCCGAGGCTCTTGCCTCGTGATGCGCTGCAGCCTGTGACCGACCGGATGCGATAGAGATGCAATGACGGCCTCCATACTCCAATACTACGATAGCTTCGACGAGTGGGCACGACTGGAGACGCCCGCCGGCATCGTCGAACTGGACCGGACGCTGCGGATCATTGATCGCTCCGTTCCGGCGGCATGCGATATGCTGGATCTGGGTGGTGGTCCCGGGCGCTACACACTCGCCATGGCGGAGCGAGGGCATCGGTGCCAACTTGTTGATCTCTCGCCGCACCTTGTCGAAGAGGCCAATGCCCGGATTGCCGCCAGTCCGCACGCCAGCACAACGCCGCGCGCGGTTGTTGGCGATGCGACCGATCTCTCGGCCTTCGCCGACGCTTCCTTCGACTGCGTCCTTGCCCTTGGACCGTTTTATCACCTGACGAAGAGTGAAGACCGAACGGCGGCCGCGCGCGACTGTTTTCGTGTCTTGCGTCCGGGAGGTATCATTCTGGCCGCGTTCATTCCGAGGCTGAGCGGCGTTGCGGATCTGATAGATCGAGCGGCTAGATCGCCGGAGCAGGTCAATGTCTCTGCGTTCACCGACGCGGCAACCGACGGCATATTTGAGAATCCCTCTGCCGAAGGCTTTCAGTCCGGGTGTTACCTGACACCACTAGAAGCCGGTGATCTCTTCCGCGCTTCAGGGTTTCAGGTCGACAAGACCATTTCTGTCCGGAGCATTCATTACGGAAGAGAGAAGGCGTATCTGGAAGTTGCCCACAACGACCCTGATCTTGCGAAAGTCATGCAAAAACAAGCCGACAAGCTTTCGTTAAACGAGGCAGTGGTAGCTACCTGCGGGCACGCACTTATTGTCGCAAGCAAACCGGACCCATAAACGGGCGTGACCTGGATCTTTGGCTGCTGAACCAACGCGATCATGAGAGTGACCGCAACATCAAGATGCGACGACCAGCCTGTACCCACAGTCGAGCTCATCGAGATCAAGAAGCTCCCCATATTTCCTTCGCCAGTTGCCGCTTTCGAGGTCTGTCTTGAGACGTTGTAAACCTGGTGCGGTGTCGCCCAGCTTCCAGAATGAAGATATTGCCGCGCGGACGCGAGCATCAAGATATGCTTCGGGGCGTCGCCAGTAGGCAGCAAGGAACCCGTCTGAACAATCGTGCGGGATTGGAACCGGTGATATGTTCACGCGGCCAAGCCAGTCGCTGTAATTGTTCAATGGAGGCATCAGCCCTTCATCTGCTGCGGCAAGTTCCGGGAAGTAGTCGAGAAGCCAGAAGTCACGGAAGGCGGGATCATACGTGAGTATCACGATAGGGCCACGAGACACGCGGCGCATCTCAGCCATGCCGTTTTCCTTGTCGTTCCAGTGATGGACCGTTAACACGGCCATGACGGCGTCGAAACTATTGTCATCAAATGGCAAATTTTCAGCTCTGCCTTGAACGACTTTTGTCTTGGATGGAAGTCTTTGCGCGATCATCTCGGACGACGGTTCGAGGGCCGTGACGTCTCGATCAATCGGTTCATAGGAGCCGGCGCCCGCACCGACGTTTAGAACAGTTCTGCCGTCGCCAAGCGCCTTATGGATCGACTGGAAAATTCTAGAATCTGCCCGTCGCAATTCGGCGTAGTTCAAACCGATTGTGTCGTAGATCGCAGTCATTGGAGGGTCCAGTTACGAAAAGGCAAGTTTAAGATGGCCCTGCTTTGGTCTTCAGTGAATCAGGCACATCGCTGCAATTCAATTAATTTTTGTCCTGAGAAGGAAGCGGCCGCGCGCTATACTTGGGCCGATGACCGCTTCCCTCGTTCACTTAGGCTGCTGCTGTCGCTTCGATCTCAAACAGCAGACCCGGCATGGCGAGGCGGGTGACCCCAAGCAAGGTCATCGGTGGTGCCACTTGGTGAGGGCCAAACCGCATCCCCATCAGGTCGAAGTTCTTCAAAGCCTCGTCCACGTCCGTCGCGTAGATGCCGAGCCGGACGACATTGCCGAAGTCCATGTCAGCCCCTTTCAGCACCGCCTCGAGATTGTCCAGGGCGAGGTCGATCTGTGCCCGCATATCACCGGCATGTTGCGGATTTCCGTTCGCGTCGACCGACGTTTGACCCGAGCAGATCAGCTGGCGCGTTGCGCCCTCGATCGCTTCGGCCTGGTTGTATCCCAGCTTGATCGACCAATCCCACGGGTTCACTGCCGTTCGTTCCATGTCGCAATCTCCTTTTTACAGTTGCTGAAAAGGGGTAGAACAAAACGGTGCCAAATCTTGGCACCTTTTGTGCTATCCTTTGCAAATGAACGTAAGACTCAGACATGACGCGATCGTCCGCACGCTGCGTCGGAACGGCACGTCCACGATTGGGGCGCTTTCGCAGGAGGTCGGGGCCTCCCGGCGGACCATTCTGCGCGATATCGGTGCCTTGCGGGATGAAGGATATGTGATTCATTCCGACGTGGGGCGAGGCGGCGGAGTACAGCTCGATCCGCAATCGCTGCACACAACGGCCAAGCTTCTGGTCCCGGAAGTGTTTGCTTTGCTCATCAGCGTCGCAGCCATGCGCGCCGCCGGAAACCTTCCTTTCGCAGATCTTGCGGACCTTGGCCTGGCCAAGATCGAGAGGTCGCTGTCGGCTGACAAGGTCAGAGATTTGCGCGCGATGCTCGCATGCCTGCACATCGGTCAGTTGTCGCCGCTGCAGGATCTGTCGGATATGGGGCGAATGGATCCGGATCTGCTACCTGCCTTCGAAACCGCGTTCCTTGCTCGACGGCTCCTCCGGTTCCGGTATCGCGATGCACAGGGGCGCGAGACCCAGCGGGAAGTGGAGCCTCAGGCCATGCTTGTCCTGCCGCCACTATGGTACCTTGTCGGTTGGGACCCTGACCGCCATGGCTTTCGGCACTTCAGGATGGATCGGATCAGCAGTCCGGAAGCACTAGCGGAAACCAATTTCCGCAGAAGACACGTTCCCTTCGAAGATGATGTCTGTCCGTACAACGAACTTCGAAAGGGTTGATCCATCAAGACATGTCGGCCCAACGATCAAATGACTGGAGCAATCTCGTTCGCATCCTATTTGGCTAGATACATCACTTCGACGATCCGTATTCACCGACTACCAGGGTCAGGACTCATAGCCAATAAATGACGCGTGCTGCGAGGACGATTGCTGACAGGCAGACCTTTGGGCATCGGTCGGATCATGATGTCGCTCACCGCTACTCCGTGAGCCTGCCGAACACGAGTTTCATCCGGTTGCGTTGCTTATAGCGACGCTTGTTGTATCTGACAGTTTTCTTCCGTTGTGTCCGATCAGGGGTACAGGCGCGTATCCCATTGTCTTTCAACGCTTCTCTGAACCAATTGGCCTCATAACCACGGTCACCGAGCAGCTAGTAAACATTCGACAGGCTGCTCTGCTAGGCCCGTGCGCCGATGTAATCGCTGACTTGTCCTGCTGCAACGATCAGATTGATTGGTCGGCCCTGGATGTCGCAAATGGCGTGCAATTTAGTGTTCATGCCGCCCTTCGTGCGAAAAATCAGACGCCCACGCCCCCTTTTTGACGCCCATACTGGTCGCTGTACGGTTTGGTTTGAGATAGGAGACATCAATCGTCACGGTTTATTTTTTTCCATGTTCGGCAGCCAGACCGGCCCTCATTCGGGCAAAGATGTCCTTGTCGCTCCACCGCTTCTAGCGGTTGTAGAGTGCCTTGTGCGGACCATGGGCCGCTCAGGCATCGCGCCACTGCAAGCCATTGCGATTGATGAAGATAATCCGGCTCAACAAGCGCCGATTATCGACTCGAGGCTTGCTTTGTGGCTTCGGGAAGAAGGGCGCAAGGCGCGCCATCTGTGCATCGCTCAACCAGGAAAGATCAGGCATGGTCACCGCTCAACTTTCGACCCGTGATTCATGCCACTAATCGGAAATCGATGGGTTCTGACCCTAGTTGTTCAGCCGACGCAGTGTATAGAAAATAAAAAATTTTGGTGATTGGAGGCGAGCACACGAAACAAGGCAAACCAAGTACGGCTTTGCGCCAATTTAGTACGCGAGTAGTCTTGGAGTTAGTGAACCGGCATCGCTATTTGGCGTTAAGATATTTTAGGAGCTGCCTCATGCCACGTTCACTTCTTAAACTTTCGATCCTAGTTGTTCCATCCCGGATGATCACATAGACCCTCGCCGGTCAGCCCTGTTCATGGCAAGATCGATGCTGCGCGAGGTTCGGGAGGGGGTGGGAACATGCTGATCTCTCTGCACAAGCAGGCCACCACGACACCGAAGATCCGGACGGCGATCCAGGCGAGCAGCGAACCGGCCTGGCTGGTGGCCGAGCGCTACGGGATCTCCGAACAGACGGTCTGGAAGTGGCGGAGCCGAGACGACGTCCACGACCGGAGCCACACTCCGCACCGGTTGCAGACAACCTTGACCCCACCTCAGGAGGCCGTCGCGGTGGCGTTGCGCAAGGCGCTTCTGCTGCCGCTCGACGACCTGCTCGCGGTGGTGCGCGAGTTCCTCAATCCGCACGTCTCGCGGTCTGGCCTCGACCGCTGCCTGCGCCGCCATGGGGTGGGCAACCTGCAGGCGCTGAAGCCGAAAGAGCCGAAGCCCGCGCATGGCACTTTCAAGGCTTACGAGCCTGGCTACCTGCACATCGACATCAAATATCTACCCCAGATGGCCGACGAGGACCGCCGTCGCTACCTCTTCGTGGCCATCGACCGGGCGACGCGGTGGGTCTTCGTGCGCATCTATCCGGCGCAGACTGCTGCCAACGCGCGCCGCTTCCTGCGCGACCTGGAGCGCGCGGCACCGATGAAGATCACCCGCGTGCTGACCGACAACGGCAAGGCTTTCACCGACCACCTCTTCGGCCTGCGCAAGCGCGCCGCCACCGGAGAGCACGAATTCGACCTGCTCTGCTCCGAACTTGGCATCGAGCATCGCCTGACCCCGCCGATGCACCCGCAGACCAACGGCATGGTCGAGCGCTTCAATGGCCGGATCGAGGATGTCCTACAGAGCCACCGCTTCCAGAGCGGCGAGGACTTGGAGCAGACCATCCTGCGCTACGTCCACCTCTATAACAGCCAGTTGCCGCAATCAGCCCTGAAGGGCCAAACGCCCATCAGGGCGCTCAAGGACTGGCAACGTCAGAGGCCAGAGATGTTCAAGAAGCGCGTCTACAATCACGCGGGATGTGACACCTAGTCCTGTCATTTGCCGCCTCGCCCACATCTGCGGAGGTACTGCCGGACAGCATCATCGGGACCTGGGATGTTTCTACATCCCAGTGCGAAAAGCTCGGCACCTCGATCACGAAGATCGAAATCGCAGAAGATATGATCTTGACTTTCGGCGGCGATGCCATTGTGCGCGACATCGTCCGAACAGCGCCGGTTATCTATATCGCAGCCGATTTTCTCCAGATCGAAGGGCAGGCTGAGATTGGTTCGCGAGAGCGTACTTATTTCCGCTTCACTCAGCGGGAGGGGCCTGACCGGCTTAACGTTGTTTGGAAGGACGTGTTCATCGTGGACCTCGTCCGCTGCAGTGAAGGCTCAGGACGCGATTGAATAGTCGGTGACAAGTGGGGGCGGCAGTGGTGAGCTGAAAGACCGTAGGGTCGGAAGACCCTAGCAATCCCGAAAGTAAAAGTCTTTCCTACTCATCAGGAACCTGCGAGCACACGATAGCAGGCTCATTCGGATGCAGATCGGCGGCGCATATTTCAGGCATAATCATCCCATCCGAAAAATATTTGGGGTCGAACGCGAAAAAGAAAAACGTGTAGACGAACGGACCCTCACGAGGCTCCTTGTCAAGAAGTTGCTGTGTTGCCACCGACGCCAACAGCAATCCAATGCCTCCCGCATTCGGCAAAGCAGCGGGCGCCCCCTTCCACTAATTGATGGATACACGTTATGGTCGTGGAATGCCGCTGACAAGTTCAATCACCGACTACGACAAGAATTGGCCTCGGCATTATGAAGCTGAGGCGAAACGGCTTCGGCCTATCTTCGGAGACGCGTTTGTCGAAATCCACCACGTCGGAAGCACTGCGGTCGAAGGTCTTGCGGCGAAACCCGAAATTGACATGCTGGTGGTCGTTTCCGAACTAGGTCTACTGCATCATTGGCAGGGGGAACTGCTTCGTTTGAAGTATAATCGAGGTGGGGACCTGATGAATGGTCATCACTTTTTCAAACGCGATAGAGGTAGGATCCGAACGCACAAACTTCACGTCTGCGTATTGGGTCACACACAGATTAGTCGAATGCTCGGAATACGTGAACACTTGCGGGCAAATTCTTCTGACCGTAGAGCATATGCAGAGCTTAAGTTGCGCCTTGAAAGAGACAACAAAGGCGGGATTGCGGAGTATCTAGGCGCCAAAGCCCCGTTCCTTGACGAGCTATACCTGAAATTTCAAACAAAGGGATAACCGATACAGGCGCAGGCGCAGCGAGTTGCGGTCTTGTCTGCACGTTTCTCAATCGACGACCTCCAGATTTTGCAAAGGCGCCGAATGACTACTAAGTGGGCTGCGACACGAGAAACCGCAGTCGCCACCGGAGGGCAACTATCGGCCGAGAGCAGCTCGGACAAAGTTTGCAGACTAATGTCCGCTTTGGGCCGCCCGCGAAGACGGCCCAAGTTGCTAGATTTCAATGGCCTCTGCAATCGCAAGGGCATCTTCCAGTTCCACGCCGAGATACCGGACGGTGCTGTCCATTTTGGTGTGCCCAAGTAGCAGCTGGACCGCCCTCAGGTTGCCCGTTTTCTTGTAGATCTGGGTCACCTTTGTTCGCCTCATCGAATGCGTTCCGTATGCGCTGGCCTCCAGACCGATCGACGTGACCCAATCTCGGACGATCCGGGCGTACTGGCGTGTCGAGATGTGCAGACGTTCATGGAACCGACCCGACCAAAGGTACTCCGAGCCGACCATGAGCTCATCTTCCATCCACTTTTCGACAGAGGCGCGTGTGCCCTCGGATATCTCAAATCGCACAGGTTTCTGGGTTTTGCTTTGAAGGACCGATGCCCGTTCTTTGATCTGACCGGACGCCATGACGTCGACGACTTTCATCTTCACCAGGTCGCAGCCGCGCAGTTTGCTGTCGATGGCCATATTGAACAGCGCAAGGTCGCGATGGTTCTTGGCCAGTTCAAGTCGAACGCGGATTGCCCAAACGTGTTTGGGTTTCAAAGGCCGCTTCTATCCAACGATGCGACCCTTGTTCCATGCGGGGCGAAGCGCACGAATGGCCGGTAAGTTTGGTGTTCCCATGACTGATCCTCCGATCCGCCATGCCCTCCCACATCGACAACCCGACGTTGACGATGCCACCATATCACAGGATGCTGCGTCGCATCCGAGGTCGGCCTGGAGCCCATTTTACCGAAATGCCACTGCGCAGCAAAGGTCTGCTCTTCTTGATCACTGGTGCGGACGATGATTTCTCTTACTTCCGCCTACGTGCAAGTTCCCGATAAAGCGCGGGTGGCGATACACCGATCTGATCGGCAACCCTAATCCATTCACCTGCCGGTGGCTCACCGTGTAGCTCCAGCCATGCGTCCAGCCTGTCGGACACCCGGCGAAGGCGCAAGATCTCGATACGCGATCTTTGGGCTTGGACCTCTTTGGCATGGGTTTCGATCAGGCCCAAAGCAGCATCTGGCTGTTTGCGTAGCGCAGACAGAAAGGTGGCGCGGGGCATGATCGCTATTTCGGCATTCATGCGTGCCATCGCATCGCAATGATAGGTAGAGGCGAACAACGACGCTTCGGCCAGCGCCATTCCAGCCGTGGCAACGTTGAGCGTAAGTGCTGTTCCATCAGCAAGTGGACGCAGAAGTTCGACTATGCCGGATCGAACAAGATACATCGAATGAACGCGATCCTCCCTGCGAAAGAGAACGGCCCCCTGCTCGAAGGTCTTCATCCGCGCGTCATCAAATATCTGCTGCCAGTCTGACATGATAGAAATCATACGGCATGGCTGCAGTGTCCGATAGGGTTTTTTGGATAAACGTGAGGACACAGAATGAAAACGAAGATGATTCTAATCGTGACGGCGCTGCTTGGTGGAACGGCTTTTGCAGTAGCCCAGACAACGCATTCCGGCCATGGCGAAGGCATGGATCACGCAACTCAAACTCAAGCCCAGCAGCTCCAAAACACAATCCTCACCGAGCCGGGACAAGGGGCTTTCGCCGCCCTGTCCGAAGTCGTGCGCTTGCTGGATGCAGATCCTGACACAGACTGGGGCCAAGTCGATTTGGCGGGCCTGCGGGCGCATTTGGTCGATATGGACCGCTTGGTCTCGGGCACGATTGTGAAGGAGACAGAACTGCCAGACGGTCTTTCCGCGATGGCAACGGGAGATGCCGACACGCTCGCCACTATCCGCCGCATGGTGCCCGCACACGCGGCCCAGCTTGCGCGGGACGACCGTTGGACTGTCGAGGCAGTCGATGCGGAAAACGGAGTTGAGCTTCGAGTAACGAGTGACGACCCGTCAGTGGTGGCTCGAATAAGGGGGCTGGGGTTTTTCGGACTTATGGCAAGCCAAGACCATCACCGCGAACATCATATGGTGATGGCGCGCGGAGAAAACGCCCACGCCCACTAACGCGATGCGACAAGTCCGGCCCAAAGTCGCGTTCCATGTTGTAGCATAAGGGATAGCAGGTCGATGACAAGCTGACGTTCGCTTCGTTGAGTTGGACGGCAGCTTCGTCCGCTCTCCAGACCTTGGCATCTACAGCAGCGAACGACCGGTAATCGAGTGACTTGGAGCACTTAGGTCAATACGGCTGATTGCCAACGCTGTCTTTGTGGGCGCTAATAGTTCACCTGCTCAAAGCCGTAGTTCCCTTCATAGTCACGCCAGTCGACGAAGACGGAACGGTGATAGATGCTGGGGCAAGTCTGGCCCCAGCGTTCGAGGCCGATATGGACGGAGGGTAGGGCTGTGATGGAAGATCTCTGCCAGGCGAAGTCGCCTTGGGTTCCGTATGTGCCGAGGACCACGGTGGCGCTACGATTGCAGTCGCCGTCACGTCCGGATTCGTGCTGTCGCGCATACCGGACATCAAAGACCCGGATAGACCGCACGAAGTTGAACTCAGGTCCGCTGATATCGATGTCGGCGCGATCTTGAACGAGCCGGAGGGCCTGGTCGGCGGGAACAAGGTAGCCTGGGGCTTCTGGGGTGCGCCAAGCGGCCGCAATTGGGTCAGCGGTATCGCGCGCTGGAAAGGATTGGCGCGGTCCAGTGCTGTTGTTCTGGAAGAACGCTTCAAAGATGCGGTCTATACTGTTTGCTGCTGGAGCGGTCTCAAAGGACGCGCCCATGGGACAGCGCCAGATTTGAAGCGGGGGTTCCACCGGCCAAGGCGTAATGCGTCGGATGAATTCGGCGCGGGCTCTGGCGCATGGCACGGAAGCAGGCCAGCCACCAGAAAGGCACAGGAGGATCGCGCAATCGATCGGGTATGTCTGCGCGCGGGCGGGCATCGGCAGCGAAGAACTTGTCACAGTCAAAGCGACTGCGACCGAGGGGAGGAGTTTCTTGAGTAGATGACGCATGCTGAGGACCCTCTGCGATAGAGTTCAGCATACATACGATATTATACTATCGCAACACTAAGTATGTCGGCGCATAATGAAGTTTATGTAAAATAATAACGCTTCTCTTCGGAGTTCCGAAAGCGTATTTTGTGACATTTATTCACCGACGCACTACGATGCTTGAATAAGAAGCCGGCATCTAGAAAATCCTGACCTGCGTACCAACCTCCGCCAAATCAAAAAGCTCCGCAATGTGCTCGTTATAGAGGCCGATGCAACCGTTGGAAGACTGGCGTCCGATCTTGCGAGTGTCGCCGGTGCCATGAACTCGATAGTATTGCCAGGAAAGATAAAGAGCGTGTGTCCCGAGGGGATTGTCCGGACCCGGAGGCCAATAGTCCGGCCACTCAGGATTGCGTTCTTTCATGGACGGCGTGGGTCGCCAACTTGGGCCTTCGACCTTCCGGATAACGCGAGTATAGCCACGGCGCGTTAGTTCTTCAGACGCCGGTACGCTTGATGGATAGAGCTTATAGACGCTTTCGTCCTCAGACCAGAATTGAACCGCCCGCGAATTGATATCGCAAAGGATTGCACCATGTTCAAGATCATCGAAGTGCTCCTGCCAAGAGTCGACTTTGAACGATGAGATGTTTCTTCGCACGGCATTTGGCTCTGGCTCTTGGGCGCGAAGCAACCCTGGCACAGATAGGATTCCGGCCGCAGCCGTGCATAGAAATTGGCGTCTTGAGCGGACATCGAGCTTCATACTCTTAGCCTCTTTTCTGATTACTCTTTAATTGAATTGGTAGTGCCTCTAGTAGCTAGAGGTTCAATAGGTGCAAGGTTGACGTTTTCGTGAGTTAACCTGTCTACAGGTAGCGTCTCGTCTTTGCACAGTAGTTATCGAACTCGCGCCCAAAGCGCTCGCGCAACCAGTGCTCCTCGGCGAAGGGCGCGATCATCAGTACGGCAATCGCCAGTATTCCTACCACCAGAGCAATTGGTGATGCAGAAAGAACCAGCCACCCAAAAACCATGAAGGCATCGGCAACATATTGCGGGTTGCGCGAGTAGCGATATAGGCCGTTTGTCTTTAGCGTTCCCTCGGCACCACCCGTTTGCGCAATCCCGAATCTATTAACGGCACTCCAAACCACGACATTCGACAAGACGACGATTGGGATGCCCAACCCATATCGCAACCAAGCCGGCAACACCATTTGGCCCCAACCAATAACTCCAAGTGCGATCAGTGTCCCGAACAACGCAAAGGTTGGAACCCAGACGACGACTGGCGTCCAGGCACTGTAGGTTTTCGGCGGCCATATGCGTCTCGCAGGATAAACAATCGACCAAACCAGCGCACCGAGAGTAGCTGCAGCAATCAGAAAACCGATGATGACAAGCACGGCAGACATCTAAGACCTATTGACCCTGGCGCTTGTCATGACCGAACAGTGGAGCCTCGGCATCACAGGCACCTGTGCGCTCAAACTCCAGAGTGGAGTGATTGATCCCAAATTCTGCACCAATCTGCGTCTTTAGCTCTGCCTTGATCTGTTCCAACCGGTCCCATGCGGCGTCTTCGACCACGACATGGGCATCGAGCGCCGGCGCATTTTCTTCCATCTGCCACAGGTGCACATGGTGCACGTCCCTGACGCCATCTGTTTGGCGCAGGGCAGCCACCACCTGCTCCCCGTCAATATCCGGCGGAGAACCGAGCATGAGGGTTCGGACAGGGCCACCAATCTCAGTGAAGGCCAGGTACAGAATGTAAATCGCGATCCCGATTGTGATTGCGGGATCAACCCAACGCATGTCATAAAGTATGATCAGTGTGCCGCCGACAATCACGGCGACCGAGGCCAGCGCGTCCGAAAGATTGTGCAGGAACAAGGCGCGGATATTCTGGCTGCCCTTCTGCATCGAATAGGTCAGCGCCGCCGTCAGGGCGTCGACGACCAGCGCCAATCCCGCGATGATAACGACAGTCCACCCTTTAACTTCGGGCGGTTCAAACAGGCGGATGCCGCCTTCGTAGATAAGATAGAGCCCGATCACGATCAGCGTTGTGTAATTGATCAAGGCTGCCACCGTCTCGATCCGGCCATAGCCAAACGTCATCCGTTCATCGGCTGGCCGACGTGCAATCTTTCGGGCTGCAAAGGCAATGACGAGCGCGGCCATGTCCGAGAAGTTGTGAAGCGCATCCGCGATCAACGCGAGTGAGCCTGCGAAAATGCCGCCCACGATCTGGGCGACGGTCAGAAGTCCGTTGGCCCAAATCGCAATCGCCACGCGGCGATCCCCACTGGACGGGTCCAAATGGGCATGGCTGTGACCGTGGTGATCATGTGGCATGGGTCTCTCCCCCGTGCAGGTGCGCAACGGACGCGTCGGGTTTCAGACGGCCCGCGCGGAAGGCCCGAACGCGGGCGTTCATCCAATGACGGATGATGTTGCGGTAGAGCCATCCACGCAAACGGCCGAACTTCTGCTCATGTTCTGCATAGAAGGCGTCGGGGGTTTCGAACGTTCCAAAATCACGAACGATACCGGTTTTCTGAATATAAGTGCTGCCGCCGCTCCAACTGACTGGTGGCGCACTCAGGCAATCCGTTCCGGCCCCGTAGCCGCAAAGGCTTTCTGTTTCGCTGAATTCCTTCTGAAGCGACTGCAGGAAGGGGGCGTCCAGAATGAAGCCTTCGAGATTGATCCAGCCCTCTTCTGTTTCGACTTCGACCCACGAGTGCAGAATTTCGGACGGTGCGAGGGGGTAGACCAGTTCGGGCACCACGCCACGCTGCAGGGCCTTGTGGATGGTGAAGCCGTGCAGTCGGCAGCGGATGCCTACGCTGCGCAGCAGTGCCATGAGAAGCGTCCCTTTCGTGTTGCACTGCCCGTAGCCGTCGGTCAGCACCGCAGAGGCGGGAATGTCGTCGACGCGGTTGTAGCCGAACGCAATCTCGTTTCGCACAAAGTCATAAACCGCGCCAATCCGGTCGACACGGGCAAGGTCATGCCAGCCACGATCTCGTATCAGGTTCGAGATTGAGGGCGAGTCAAAATCCAGCAGTCTTGTCGCGGTTAAATAGGAAACGGTGGGTGCCACAGGGTCTCTCCTCGAATCGTTCACGAGGAGTCTTAATCTCTACAGTGACTAGAGAGACAAGCCTTTTCTCAAATGTCACTTTCGATCATGATTTTATCCGATCGTGCCAAGGGCCGGGAAGGTTTCGAGCAGCCAGAAGGCAAGGCGGCTGATTTGACCTGTCATCACGCCGATACCCATCAGCACCATCAGACCGCCCGATATACGATAGAGCCATCGACCAGCCGCACCGATCCGCTTTAGCCTGCCTGCAATCTCGTTGGTGAAGAGCGCTATGATCAGAAACGGCATTCCAAGTCCTGCGGAGTAGATTGCCAGCAAGGCCATCCCGTCCGCTCCAGATGTCGCGCTCACTGCCAGGATCGACCCGAGTACAGGGCCTATGCAGGGCGTCCAGCCAAAGGCAAAGGCAAGGCCCAAAAGGTAGGCTCCGACGGCGCTGCCGCCGTCAACTTTCACGTCGGGCCTCGTGTCACGCATCATGGCGGGGATCTTGATCGCGCCCATCATGACAAGTCCGAACAAGACGATCAAAAAGCCACCCGCAAGCCCGAGTTCGTATTTCCAGCGCAAGAGCATCCCGCCCAAAAGACTTGCCCCGGCCCCGAGCGCCACGAAGACTGTCGAAAACCCGAGCACGAACCACAAACTCAGGACCACGCTGCGCGCCCGTTCGGCAATGCTGCGCGCCGCCCCGGATTTCGCGGCGGGCTGTCCCGCGATGTAAGAGACGTAGCCAGGTGCAAGAGGCAAGACGCAAGGCGACAGAAAGGATATAGCGCCACCCAGAAAAGCCGCGACGATTCCAACACCTGAGATTTCGAACATTCAATTCCTGCCTTGCTTTAGCCTGTGAAACGCGCACCGTTGTAAAAGCTAAAGCTACTGTAGGGGCAATGCCGTTTTTTACGCTCCGCGGGGTGCCGCGAGGATGATAGCGGCACCCAACAAGCATACAGCGGTGCCGAGCAGATCCCACCTGTCCGGCCGGTGCCCTTCGGCGAGCCACATCCAGAGAATGGACGCGGCAATATAGATCCCACCATAGGCCGCAAAGGCGCGTCCCGCAGCCACAGTGTCGACCTGAGCCAGAAGCCAGCCGAACGCCACCAGCGCCGCCACACCGGGGACAAGCCAAAGAGGGGACGCGCCAAGACGCCACCATGCCCAGATGACAAAGCATCCGGCGATCTCAGCCAAGGCCGCGAGCGGATAGACGAGCACTGCGGTCATCTCAGGCGCCGATCTCGTCGTGGTCCGTCAGGCACTCGGAATGGTCGCGCAACACCTCCAGCACACGGCAATCCGCCGTGTGCCCGCCGCTGCATTCATGCACCATCCTCTGCAATTCCGTCCGAAGGGCTTCAAGTCGGGCCATACGTTGCTCAACCTGCTTGAGTTGTCGGCGAGCGATCGCATCGGCCTCCGCGCAAGACTTGTCCGGATGATCGCTGAGATCGAGAAGCTCACGGATCGCGTCCAGCGAGAACCCGAGTTGCCGCGCATGCCGGACGAAAGACAAGCGGTCAAGCTCACTATCTCCATAGCGCCGCTGACCGCCAGCCGATCGCCCCGGCTCGGGCAAGAGTCCGATCTGCTCGTAATAGCGGATCGTCTGCACCTTCGTCCCGGTCTTTTTTGCCAAAGTGCCGATTGTCAGCATATCACCTCTCCAGACTATCTACAGCCCGTGTAGCTTTAAGCGTTTTTTAGCACAAGTTCCGCCTGGCATCTCACAGATCGGTGAACATCGCTCTTCCGTCCACAATAGGTCTTGAACCTACAGTAGCTAGAGGGTGTAGACGCGCCTAAAATATAGAATCAAATTCTGGCGGAGCGGCGTGAAGCTTTCAGGTCTTCAAAAAGTACTATGGGTTTTGGCGGGCGTCGCGGCGCTCGTTTTCATCTGGCTGTTGTTTTCATCTGGCTGTTACTGTGGGCGGACTATCGCGCCGATCTTGCCCAAACCGAGACCGAACCACCTTTCCTTGCGCAGTTTGAGCTGACGGATCATACGGGCATGATCCGCACCGAAGAAGACTTTGCGGGTCGCTGGATGCTTGTGTTCTTTGGGTTCGCCAATTGCCCCGATGTCTGCCCGACGACGCTTGCAGAGGTGGCGGCGGTCATGGATGGACTTGGCGAGGATGCCGCAAAAGTGCAGCCGATCTTCATCTCGATTGATCCCGAACGCGATACGCCAATGACTCTTGCCGACTTTGTGCCGCGCTTTGATGCAGGCATCATCGGTCTGACCGGAACATCCAATCAGATCGCTGAAACCGCTGAAACCTTTCCGATCTACTTCGAACGGATCGAAGAGGCCAGCGCGCCGGATGGCTATACAATGGGGCACACATCGCACCTGTTTCTTTTTGATCCGCGGGCGGGCTTCGCCAATTCCTGGCCCTACGGCACACCCGCCGAAGAGATCCTTGCGGATCTGAGAGAGAGGATCTGATCGCCATGACCCGCCTTTCCGGAGAAACGGCGCTTGTTCTTGCTTGGATCATTGCGCTTATCGCATCGCTTGCCGTGCTCTTTATTGGCGAGGTGCTTGGTCAAACGCCTTGCGTCCTTTGCTGGTTCCAGCGCGCCTTCATGTTCCCCCTGGCTATCGTTCTTGGGCTCGGGCTGTGGTGGCAGGATCCGCGCGTGGGACGCTATGGCGTTGCACTGGCGCTTGGGGGGGCGGCAGTGGCGTTGTATCACATCGGCCTCTATGTCGGGCTGATCCCCGAGGCGATCCAGCCATGCACGGCGACCGGCCCCTCTTGTACCGACGACAACCAGGTGGTCTTCGGCATTCCGATTCCGCTGATGGCGCTTGTCGCCTTCACGATGATCGGGATGCTGTCGGCCATTTCACTGAAGGAAAAACAAACATGAATCGACGCGGACTCATTCTATCCGTTCTGGCTGTTGGTGCCGCAGGTTTTGGCGGCGCGGCCTGGTATGCCACCCGCCCCCAACCCATGGCAGAGGCAGTACCTGTCGCGCCCGAAGTGAACGATTTGCTGATCCGGTCCTATTCCCCGATCCTCGGCCCCGAAACGGCACCTGTCACGATTGTCGAGTTTTTCGATCCAGCTTGCGAGGCCTGCCGCGCATTCTATCCCGTGGTCAAAGATATAATGGCTGAGCACGGTGATGCGGTCCGTGTCGTAATTCGATACACTGCCTTTCATGGGGACGCTTCGGTGGAAGCGATCCGCGTTCTCGAAGCTGCGCGGATGCAGGATGTGTTCGAACCCGTACTGGAAGCGGTCCTGCGCGAGCAGCCGCGATGGGCGTCCCATGGCACTCCGGCACCGGGTTTGATCCTTGAGATTGCCGCAAGCGGTGGTCTGGATGTCGAAGCGGCTCGGACACAGATGCTGGCCCCCGGTGTCGTGGCAGTGCTCAACCAGGACGGCGCTGATGTCGAAGCGGTAGGCGTGCGACAAACGCCCACGTTCTTCGTTAACGCCAAACCGCTAGACCCGTTCGGTGAGGCCGAACTACGGCGGCTGGTGGCTGCGGAAGTTGCGGCCAGCCAAAATTGACGCTCGGTTAGATACAGGAGAATTGTTCGTGAAAAAACTACCCTACATCAAGGGCTTGAGCCTTCTCTTACTGCTCTCGGGCACGTCGACTCCGGTATTTGCCGGTTCGGAGGATGTGGTCGTCGAAAACGCGTGGTCCCGTGCTTCAATCGGCGTCAACCGCCCTGGTGCCGCCTATATGACTGTGCGCAACACCGGTGAAGACACGGTCACGCTGACCGGGCTTACAACACCATTGGCCATGATGCCCGAGATCCATGAGACGAAAACCAACGCCGAAGGCGTCAGTTCAATGGCGCCTGCTGGCGAGATCACGATTGAACCGGGCCAAAGCGTTGCGTTGAAGCCGGGCGGATTGCACGCCATGCTCATGAAGCTGCAAAACCCGATGATCGAAGGCGAGACCTTTCCGCTGACACTGACTTTTTCGGACGGTGGTGAAGTGACTGTCGAGGTCCCAATTCTGGGCATCGCCGCGCGCGGGCCGGAGAGCTGATGCAGCGTCGGCATGTGGTCCAATACGGTGCAGCCGGTGTAGGCGCTGTCGCTCTGATGCTCGGCGTCGGTTGGTGGCGGGTGGATGGTCCCGGTGCACCAAAACCGGCCGGCCAAAGGCCTCTCCCCCTGTCGGCGATGGATTTCCGACTGACCGATCACGAAGGCAATGAAGTGGGCCCAGAAACCTTGATCGGACGCCCGACCATGGTGTTTTTCGGGTTCACCTACTGCCCGGATGTCTGCCCCACAACATTATCGGATATCTCAGGCTGGCTTGAAGATCTCGGAAACGAAGCCGCGCAGATGAACGTGGTCTTTATCACAGTCGATCCGGCGCGGGACACGGTCGAGGCCATGGCCGAATATGTCGGCTATTTTCATCCGGCTATTCGCGGCTGGACTGGGCCGGCAAACCAGATTGCCCGCGCTGCAGAAGGATTTCGTGCCTCGTATGAGCGCGTCCCGACCGAAGGCGGCGACTATACAATGAACCATACGGCAAGCGTATTCCTGTTCGATGCCAAGGGTGAACTTGTCACCATGATTGACTATCACGAGCCAAGAGAATTCGCAGTGCCGAAGATCCGGCGTGCACTGACAGAATACGTAGAGGGGGCAACATGAAGATTAGAATTGTTTTGGCGACCGTGGCAATCGCAGGCGCTTTTTCGCTGACCGCCATCGCCATTTCTGGCGTTCTTTCTAAAGAGGCAGTGCCTCCTGCGATTGCTGAAGCGACCCTCTGGACTCCCGATCCGCTCTCGATGCCTCAGATCGCCGACTACGATGTGACACCGCCCGCTGCATTTCACGCCGACAATGCTAGCCCAATGCGACCTCTGCCGCTCTTGCAATCTGTCTTCGCAGAAACCGCCTTGCCCGAGATTGAACCGCCTTTGATCACCTGGTCGCGTGAGATTGCGTCGGGCGAGACTCTGGATGCGGTCCTGGCGGACGCGGGTATCGCTGCGCCTGCGCGCGCCGAAATCGCGCTCGCGCTTGGAGCAGAATATGATCTGCGCCGATTGCGCCCGGGCCACGAGATCACCGTGATCTCAAAGGTTGACGGAAATCCGAGCCGCGTGGAACTGGCAGTTGACAATGGGGTGCGGATCGAAACGGTCTTTGGTCAGAAATTTGTCACACGCGTGTTGGAGCCAGACCCTGAAATGGTAACGTTCGCGGGCGAGGCAGTGATCGAAAGCTCTATCTTCGCGGCGTTGGACAAGGCGGGCATCCCTGCTCGCTTTGCGGTCGACATGGCGCAGATGCTGGGCGGCACAGTGGATTTTCGACGCGAACTTTCCGGTGGCGAGACGATGCGCCTCCTTTGGCGCGAGGCACGGGACGGCACCCAGAGAATTGGTCAGCCTGAGCTTGCCTTCGCTGAGCTGGATCTTGGTGGATCGGTCTACGAGATCGTCTGGCCGGACGACGGCAGCGGTCAAGCGACGATCTATGTCGACGGAGAAGTGCTGCGCGTGTTTGCGCAACCGGTGGAAGGAGCGCGGCTGAGTTCCGTCTTTGGCCGTCGCACACACCCAGTCTATGGGAATGTGCGCATGCACACCGGCGTCGACTTTGCCGCGGCAAGCGGTACGCCGGTAAAAGCAACGGCGCCCGGACGCGTGAGCTTTATCGGACGTCGTGGTGGATATGGCCGGGTGGTGGAGATTGCGCATGGATCCGACACACTTACACGCTACGCACATCTCAGCGAGGTGCCGGACAGCCTCGAACAAGGGCAGCGCGTGATGGCCGGAGACATGATCGGTCGCGTCGGTGCGACCGGCACCGCGACCGGTCCCAATCTGCACTACGAGGTTCTGGTGGATGGTCGCCCGACCGATCCTCTTTCAGACGAGCGACTGGCAGAGGCGGCCGAGCGGGATGCAGACGACACTGCTGCGCTTGAACGACTGTCTGAGGCGCGTTCGCTACTCGCTGAGAGGCTCGCCAGCGAATTTGTGCAAACAACAACCGAAAGGCTTTAATCCATGAAACGACTGGCTCCCGCCCTTGCAGTCACGCTGGCCATGTTTCCCGCGGCACAAGCTGTCGCCGATGCGATCCAGATCGAAGTCCGGAAGACAAATGGCTGCGGGTGTTGCCTGTCCTGGATGAAGCACCTCGAGGCAAACGGCTTCGCACCGACAGGCGAGGACATGTTCGGGGGAACTCTTGTGCGCTTCAAACTCGACAATGGCGTGCCTCAGCGCATGGTCTCCTGCCATACGGCTTTGGTCGACGGCTACGTGATCGAGGGTCATGTGCCGGCATCAGACATTCAGCGTTTGTTGGATGAGCGTCCAGATGCGGTGGGGCTGGCGGTGCCGGGAATGCCCTATGGCTCGCCGGGCATGGGACCGGAGGATGATCGTGAGGCTTATGACGTCTTCCTGATCCGCGGCGATGGATCGACCGAGATCTTTAGTAGCTATTCGGCCGCTGATTGACGTATCGGCGAGACCTCAGCGCTTGGAACCCTTCTCCCCAATTACCCTTGGCTTTCTTGGAAGCCTGGCCGCCGGATTGCTGACAGCGGTCGGGGCGACCCCTGTTCTTTTCGGGCGCATCCCCTCCCGGGCTACGCGCGATCTGCTGCTTGGCTTCGCAGCGGGTGTCATGCTCGCTGCATCGTTCTTCTCGCTGATCATCCCGGCTCTCGACGCAGCCGAAGGACAGTCCGACAACGGTGCTCTCCCGGCGGCCATCGTTTGTGTTGCGCTCCTGCTTGGCATGGGTGCCGTTGCTCTGATGAACGAGCGGCTGCCGCATGAGCATTTCAAGACCGGGCGGGAAGGCCCAGACGCTGCTTCGCTGCGCCGCGTCTGGCTCTTCATCATTGCGATCACGATCCACAATTTCCCCGAAGGACTCGCCGTTGGTGTCGGGTTTGGGGCTGACGGTTTCTCTGGTGGCTTGCCGCTTGCGATTGGCATCGGGCTGCAAAACGCTCCCGAGGGTCTCGCAGTAGCGGTCTCATTGCTTGGTGAGGGATATTCCAGGCGCCGTGCGTGGGGGATTGCCGCCCTGACAGGTCTTGTCGAGCCGGTAGGCGGGCTTCTTGGGGCTGGGATCATCAGCATCTCGCAGCCGCTGTTGCCATGGGGCCTCGCCTTTGCCGCCGGGGCGATGCTCTACGTCATCAGCCACGAAATCATTCCGGAAACCCACCGTTCCGGCCATCAAAACAGGGCGACACTCGGTCTCGCGGTCGGCCTCGTGATCATGTTGTTCCTCGATGTATGGCTGGGATGATGAGATGAAACAGTCCCATTTCCAAGGTTTCATTGCGGCTGGAAGTGCTTTTCTTGTCGATCAGGTGACAAAAGCAATTGTCGTCGCCAATGCGGCAGATTTGAGCGCCGGAATTCCGGTCTTTCCCGGTTTCAATCTCATCTACCTGCGCAACGATGGCGTGACATTCGGATTACTTGGTGGAGCGCCATGGTGGAGCCTTACAGTGTTGGCCCTCGCTGTCTGTGGCTGGTTGACCGTCATGTTGGTGCGCACTGCCAACCCGGTTGAGGCTATCGCCTATGGTGCGATTATCGGTGGCGCGCTCGGCAACGTCCTCGACCGCATCCGGTTTCGGGGTGTGACGGACTTCCTCGATTTCTACGCCGGATCCACGCATTGGCCCGCCTTCAACATGGCGGATGTTTTCGTGGTCGGCGGCGTGGGCCTACTGCTCATAGCCCCTTGGTTGAGCGCCAAGTTTCAGACTGGCACATGATGACGGGCTTGCGACCACTGACGGGTCGTGGCCGTTACATTTCCCTGCGATCAGGGATTAGCTTTATGGCGGGCGGTTTAACGGTTTTAGCCCTTCCACCATTCTCATGGCTCATCGTTGTTCCGGTCGCCTTCTCAGCACTTTTTCTCATGCTCCGGCAGGTTTCGACAGCGCCTGCCTTCTTCATCGGCTGGGCCTTCGGAATAGGCCAGTTCGGGTTTGGAGTTTCCTGGATCGCCGAGAGCTTCTACGTCGATTCCGAACGTTTCGGTGCCCTTGCGATTCCGGCAGTCGCGGGACTGTCCGCCGGACTGGCCATTTTCCCGGCTCTGACAGCGATGCTTTTTGCTGCCGTGATGCAGCGCCGGGCTGTCGGCGGCATTGCAGCGGGCCTGCTGCTTGCAACCTGCTGGGTCGCACTGGAATGGCTGCGGGGGCATGTCCTGACGGGGTTTCCGTGGAACCTTGCCGCTTATGCCCTTGTCGATCACGCCGCCCTGCGCCAAACCGCCGCCTGGGTCGGAAGCTATGGGCTAAGCTTTCTCACGGTCTTTATCGGGCTGTTGCCCGGTGTGTTGATTGTGGCGGCACCAAATAGACGCGTGCCTGTTCTCGTGCTCTTCGCCGTTGCGGTGATGGGCCTCTGGGGTGGCGGCGCGTTGCGTTTAGGGACAAATTTGCCGACGACGGACATCGCTTTGCGCATCGTCCAAGGCAATGTGCCGCAAGTCGAGAAGTGGGCGCCGGGGAGCCGCGAGCGAACACTGGAAAAATACTTGAGCTTGTCTGCGCAACCTGGACGCTTCGACCTGCTGCTGTGGCCGGAAACGGCCTTTCCCGGTTTTCTGGACGAGGACGCCTTGGCGCGCAGGCGGTTATCCACGGTTCTGCCAGACGGCAGGATCCTTTTGACAGGAGTGCCTGACCGCGTAGAGGGCGATGGGGAAACCCGATATTTCAACACGGTTCAAGCCTATGACGGCAACGGCGAAATTCTGACGGGATATGCAAAACATCATCTTGTTCCGTTCGGGGAATATGTGCCCCTGAGAGGCTGGCTGCCGATTGAGCGGCTCACCGAAGGTTTGGGCGATTTCACGCCAGGACCAGGGCCACGCACGCTGGCGATCCCGGGTGCGCCTCTGGTCGCGGTGGCGATCTGTTACGAGATCATTTTTCCGGGCCAGGTGGTCGATGACCTTTTTCGCCCCGACTGGATTTTCAACGCAACAAATGATGCCTGGTTCGGTACCAGCATCGGCCCCGAGCAGCACCTCGCCTCCGCGCGCATGCGCGCGGTCGAAGAAGGGCTTCCTGTGGTCCGGGCGGCCAACACGGGGATTTCCGCGATCATCGACGCCAAGGGAGAGATCATCGCGCGCCTCGAGACCGGACAAACTGGAGTCATAGATGCCAGCCTGCCGACAGCGCTTGCGCCTACACCTTACGCACGTTTCGGTGATTGGACATCGCTGGCGCTCATCTGTGCGGTCTGGGCCTTAGCCTTTACCGTCGGATCGGCCAGACGATGTTTCAATTCAGAAAAATCAAAATCGGAGGAATCGTGATGCTGGTGCTCGCAGGCTTTGTCGGAGGGGCGCTCTGGGGTGGCTACCTGGCGCAACGGCGGAAAGGGAACCGCCTGGATATACTTCAATACGCGACAGGCTTCGGTATTGCTTTCGGCCTAATCGCTTTTTTCGCCTCGGTGATCCTCTTGCGCATCACGTCTTGAGAATGCTTTGGCACCGGCAACGAATTGAAACGACTGTTCAACATATTACTGTACTTGCTCCTGGCGATTTTTGCATCAGGACTGGCCGTATCCGGTGTCGTCTACTTTCTTTTGCGCGCCTCCGTCCCCGACTATGACGAGGATTTCAGTGTTGCGGGAATCGAAGGTCCAGTCGATATTCTGCGAGATGCTGCGGCCATACCGCACATTTCTGCAGACTCCGCTGCGGACGCCTATTTCGCGCTTGGTTTCGTTCACGCTCAGGACAGGCTTGGCCAGTTATTGAGGGCAAGGCGGGCAGCGCAAGCCTTGTTGCCACTTGACCAGACGATCGAAGTCGAGCCTTCGACAGCCCAAGCGCTCGACGCATATGCCGCAGGTGTCAACGCGTGGCTTGGTCTGGTATCCGAAGGCGGGCGCGGCAGAGGCTCACCCGATCTGTTGATCGCGGATGAGAGAATGATCGCTGCCTGGAGACCCGTCGATAGTCTCAGACTTGCCCAAGCGTTTCTGAACGATCTTCAACCCGAGAGACGCCAGAGTGACCTGTCCGGCTTGTCAGATCGACCTCTTTTGCCCGAGCTGTTTGTGACCTCGCCCAAGGTCAGCCTCGATGCTTGGGCCTTGCCTGGAGACAGAACAGCTTCGGGAGCACCAATTCTCGCCGCCGATATACGTGGCCCCTTATCGCTGCCTTCTGAATGGTACCTGGCGGATATTCAACTCCCGACCGGAGCCGCGATTGGGGCTACAATGCCGGGTGTGCCCTTCATTGTCGTCGGTCGCAGCGAACGCGTCGCTTGGGCGTTCCGATCTCTGTCACTGACTGCCCTTAAAGAGCCAGTGAGTCCCACCGCTGCCAAGGCCGGCAATTTTCTGATGATGCTTGACCGTCTGGCGCGGTCCGCCGATGTGAACGATGCTATGGACGCAAGCATGAACCTGGCACCAGCCGGATTGGAGATTCTTGCCATCGGCCGAGAAATCTTTGCTCGCTGGCCTGACAGGGAGGTCGAAACGCCTTTATCGTTTCGAGACGCCCGTCTGGCAGCTCTTGATGTGCGGCAACCGATATTCTCGGTCGAGGGCGCGATTGCGGCGCAGCGCGACACGGTCAGCACTGCCGCGCGGGCGCTTCTTCCTATAATGGCAAAAGAGCTCTGGTTCGTGGGTTCCGCAGGCGCTCTCAAAGAGAACCGCGCAGATGAGCTTCGCGGCGATATTCTGGGTCAACTTGCCCAATGGAATGGCGACATGGATCGCTTTTCACCGGAACCGCTCGTGTTCTGGGCCTGGGCGCGCGCGTTGCAAAAACGGATACTTCAGGATGAATTTCCATCCGCGACAACGGTCTGGGCCAGGCCAAATGCCGATATCCTATTTGCGGTGCTTTCAGATCGCGGAGGGAGCGCAATCTGGTGCGACATCCGCCCGTCCACCCGCATCGAGACCTGCCAGGATCAGGTTCGTGCGGCCCTGGATGATGCCATCGGCTGGCTTGTCGACCGCTACGGACCCGATCCGTCAGATTGGGTCTGGGGCGAAGCACACGCTTTGAATATGGGGTGGGCGCCAATCCGATCGAGTGGGATCATCAGCGATCTGCTGTCTCTCGAAGCCCCATCTTCGGGCGATCCATACACACTGATTGCAACGCTGTTCTCTTCTGACAATGACCGCCCCTTCGCGGCCAGCGCGGGCACCAATTTTCAGGCGGTCATGTCGTTTTCGGAAGAAGCCGGATCCTATTTCATCGCGCCAGCCGGTCAGTCCGGCCACCCGCTCTCACGTTTCTATGAAAACCTTTTTCTCATGTGGATGCAGGGCAAATACCTTCCGATGTCCACTGATCTGTCCTTGGCCCGGGGTGGCGCTGTGGGAACATCCCGACTTTCACCGGTATCCGTCGATACGCCGACAATACAAAATGACAGGAGCCGATGATCACTTACTTCCTCCTTTTCGACCCGTTTGGGTATGCGATTTCGCCAGTGTCCCTTGTTTCCGTCAGCTTGGCCGCATGGTTCTACGTGCGCGGCCTCGCGCGATCCGCTCGCATTCGCGGGACGGTTTCTGTTTGGCGGCAAGCTCTGTTCTTCGCTGGCATGACCTGTATTCTCGCGGCCACGAATGCGCCTCTGGCTTCGTTGGGGCACAGCCTCTTTTCGGTGCACCAAGTGGAGCATCTTCTCCTTCGCCTTGCAGGACCACTACTCATCGCGGTCTCTCAGCCGTGGCGATTATTGCAAGCCGGTTTGAACAGACGGTGGCGTCGATACCTCAGCGCTCTTGGAAAATCTATTACTTTGCGGCTCTTGGCACATCCGGTAACCGCCACTGCCGCGCTCATCACGTCGCTCTTTATCTGGCAGATTCCAGTGCTTTACGGACTTGCGCAGCGCATCGCGGCGATCGAGGTGTTCGCCCATTTTGCGATGGTGCTGGCAGGGATCTGGTATTTCGGCATGCTCTTCGACCCGAGAGATCCCCCTGAGGGCGCGAGGCGCGGCGCAAGGCTGATCTCCGGTTTTGCGGTGATCGTTTCAAACATTTTTCTGGGTTCCTTGACGACACTCAAAGAGGTGAGCCTCTATGCCTCCTACCAAACGGCGGGAACCGGGTTTCTCGATCCCCTGTCCGACGAAACCATGGGTGGCTACACGATCTGGGTCCCGTCCTCGATGCTGATGATCGCCGCGATCATTCTGGTCATGAACGGGTGGAACGCGGCCGAGGTGCGTCGCTGGAATTCACGATACGAGTTGGTGCGAGGGTCAAACTCCGCGGCGCTCGAGTTTCCGGAAACGGCCGAAGAATTGCGTCTGAAAGTAGCAGAGCCAAACCGCGACATGGGCCGGACGCTCGCCATAGGCGCCTTGGTCATGTTCTTGATCGTCATGACGACGGTGATGACAATTGTCTATGCGCTTTGAACAGAGGACCAAATCAAGGGCTGCACCCGCGTCTTTTCCCGCGATCGACATTTTCGCTGCTCCGTCGTCGCAGTCAGGGATTTTGGGCACACTATCTCGGGCTGGCCAAGCTCAGAGGACACGAACGATTTTCTGCACTAAAGTTGACCATCAGAACAAATGCCAACCCACCAGCCTTTGACTGCTGACGCCGCCGCCTCCTGAGTCTTGCTTTGCTGAATTTCGCGAGAACTTGATGCTGCGCTACTTGCCGCTCTGAGATTGCAGGAGGGCGTGTTCGAAGGCCTCCAGCGTGGTCGTGCTGACGTGATGCTCGATCCCCTCCGCATCGCGTTCCGCAGTCTCTTCGTCGATTCCCAGGCTGAGGAGAAACGCGACGACGATCCTGTGCCGCCGGCGGCAGGCCTCGGCCAACTCCCGACCGGCATCCGTGAGGAATATGGCGCGATAAGGTTCCCGCCGCACCAGGCCAGCAGCCTTGAGCCGCGAGATGTTCTTGGTCACGGTCGGCGGCTTCACTCCAAACCGTTCGGCGATTTCCACCGGCCTTGCCTCTCCGCGCGACTCGATCAGTTCGGCGATCAGTTCAACGTAATCTTCCGCCATTTCGCTCTCATGTGCCTGACGCACGGTCGCGAACCCCTCAGCCTGTGCTTCGGGAGCCCTGTCGACAGTTTCGAACGGTTCATGTTCCTGTGATTGCAGCTTTGTCATACTTGAGACTTTGCAGGGAAACTGCAGGATTGACAACTTGTTTGCTTAGGGTAGATAAGTTAGCCATGTCTAACTTTTGAATTCGGAGACTGCAGTGATTCAGAAATTCCTTGGAGCGTTCATTGCTGCACTCGCAAGTGCGCTCGTCCTGTCCGGACCTGTCGCTGCGACGCCTGCCAAGGAGGCTCCATGGCTTCCCGAGGCGGCGGCCTACCGGTTGACTCTCTTCCTCGGAAATCTCGAACCGCTGCCCTGGGATGACGTCGTGACCGCCTGGGCCGAGCCCTACCGGGGTTCGGAATTCTCTGTCGGTGCATTAGCATGGCTGGACGGCAGCAGCGACATCGGACCCGCCCCCCTTCTGGACGCCATCACTCGCAAGGACCGTCAGGCGGTTTTCGCCGAGGCGACACGGCTCATCGCGCTCAGGATCGAAGAGGAACTGGACCGGGTTCTCGCGACCGAAGACCCTGCGACGGCACAGCAGGCCTTGCGAACCGCACGCGAACTCTACCGTGCGTTCGAGGACGGCGTCGCGGCCGCCGATTCGGAGGCTGCGAGACGGATCGGCCTGGCTTGGCTGGAGCTCAATAGCAGCACCGGGTTCTCTGGCGTACTTGGCGCAGGCTCGACATCTGCGGATCGCGAAACCATGGAATCCGCGCGCGCTGTCATCTCCGGCTATCTCGCCGAGAATTACCTCGTTGACGACTTTGCTACGCGTCGGGCGTTAAGCGCCCTGCCGGAAACCGCCGTGCTCAGCGGTCGCGCCATCGAGGTGCCGCCAAGCCTGCCACCGGGCTCCGACATTTTCGATCAGGACCCGTTACCACTGCTCGTCCTCAACTTCGAGGAGCAGGGCATCGACGAGACCGATCTGCCGCTTGTTGCCTACGGCGACATGCTGTTCGACAGTGCGCAAATCTTCGGCAGCCCCGCGCGCGATCTCGGGATCACCTGCTCGACCTGTCACAACCGCTCGGACATCAACCAGCGGCTTTTCGTTCCGGGCGCAAGCCACCAGCCAGGCACGATCGACGTCGACGGCGCCTTTTTCAACCCGATCTTCAACGACCGGCGCGACGACCCGCTCGACATTCCGAGCCTGCGCGGCTTGCGTTTTACAGGTCCCTACGGCCGCGATGGCCGTTTCGCCTCCCTGCGCGATTTCACCCGCAACGTGATCGTCAACGAGTTCGGCGGGGATGAACCGACGCCCTTCATGATGGACGCTCTCGTCGCCTACATGCTCGAATTCGACTTCCTGCCGAATTCCATGCTGACGACTGATGGCCGCCTGACCGACACGGCCCAAGCGGCCGCCCGGCGCGGCGAGAAGATCTTCAACCGGCCCTTCGCCGGGCTCGGCGATCGGTCCTGCGCCAGTTGCCACGTGCCAGACGCGAACTTCCTCGACCGGCAGGCCCACGACATCGGCTCCGTCGCGCCGGGCTACGAGGGGGCTCGCGCCGGTGCGCTGGACACGCCCACGCTGCTCGGCACGGCCTATACCGCCCCCTATTTCCACGAGGGGTCATTGCCGACGCTGGCCGCCGTCGTGGACTGGTTCGACGAGACGAAATCGCTTGGGCTGACCGAGGATGACCGCGCCGATCTGACCGCCTATCTCGAGACCGTTGGCGCGGCAGACGAGCCCTATGAGGCCTTCGACACCGAGAACACCGCTTTCCGGCTGGCATTCGCCGAACTGACGACCTTCGCCTCGACAATCGATACGCTACTGCCGCGGCGGGACGCGGAGCATATCCTGCTGCTGACCGACACCGTGGCCGCGGACCTCTCGGCGGACGCCAGTACCATGTCGAACCTCCCCGCCCGGCCCGAGGTCTATGCGCTGGCCGAACGTCTGGCCGCGGTCGGCGCCGCTGTTCGCGTGGAAGACTGGGAGGCCGCTGAAGCAAGCTGGACCGCGTTCAAGTCCGAAGCCGACGCAATCGAAGAGAGGGCATTCTGATGCCAGTCCATCTGACCCGCAGAACGATACTGACCTTGATCGGCGCGGGCGCGGTGTCTTTGGCGACACCTCTCGCCGCGCAGGACGATGCACTGCGGCTTGCCTTCATCCCGCAGGAGAACCCGGAGAAGCTGCTTGGCGATATCGAGGCCATCACCGGCTGGCTGGCCAGTGAGATCGGCGTCCCTGTCGAAGGGTTCGTTACCATCGACCATGCAGCGGCGGTCGAGGCGCTGCGAAACGGCGACGCGGATATCTCCTTCATGGGCGCCCTGCCCTTCGTTCTGGCCGAGGCCGAGATCGGTGCCGTGCCGCTTCTGTCCGAAGTCTACCGGGGCGCGCCGAGCTACACGGGCCGCATCTTCGTGCGCCGCGACAGCGGCATCCGAGCGCTCGCCGACCTGCGCGGGCACGACATCGCATTCGCGGATCCGATCTCGGAATCGGGCTATCTCTATCCGCTCGCCGAATTCGTGGAGGCCGGGCTGATCGAAGGCCCCGGTCAGGCAGAAGCATTCTTCGGCCGCGTCTTCTTCGCGGGTGGTTACCAGCAGGCGATGCAGGCGATGGCCGAAGGTCTGGTCGATGCCGCAGGCGCCAGCCAGTATGCCGACCTGCTTCTGACGCCGCGGCAACAGGCGGAGGTGACCTGGATCGCGGAAAGCGCGCCGATCCCGAGCCATTTGGTCATCGCTCGCCCGGGGCTCGATGCTGCCCTGCGGGACCGTTTTGTCGACGCAATGCTGCGGCTCAACGAGCCGGAGCACCGCAACAAGCTGGGCTATCTTTATGGACCGGATGGGTACGTCAGGGCGGACGGCGCCGCCTATGACGGCGTACGCGATCTGGCACGGCAATACGGGCTGTTGCGATGAGCACAGCTATCGAGATAGACGACCTGAGTTTTGCCCATACGGGCACGGACCTCCCGGCGCTGGAGCGGCTCTCGTTTCGGGTTTCGGCGGGCGAGAGCGTCGCTTTGCTCGGCCCGTCCGGGGCGGGCAAGACGACCCTGCTGGCACTGCTCGACGGCAGGCTCCAGGCCTGGACCGGATGGGTCTCGGTTCTGGGTGCGCCGCTCGATCCCGACCGCCCGCCGCCGAGCGCGCGCCGTCCGGATACCGGTTTCGTGTTTCAGGAGTTTGCTTTGGTCGAACGCTCCACGGTTCTGCGTAACGTCCTCAACGGGCGCCTGGGACGCATGCCGCCACTGCGGGCCCTGCTGGGATCACCGACCGCGCATGATCTGGAGATTGCGCGCACGGCACTTGCCGATTGCGGCATTGCTGATCTTACCGAACGCAGGGTCGACAGTCTCAGCGGCGGTCAGCGGCAGCGTGTGGCCATCGCGCGGTGCCTGGCCCAGGAACCGCGTCTGATCCTCGCCGACGAACCGGTGAGCAATCTAGACCCCGAGCGTGCCGGAGAGGTCCTGGCGCTGCTGACTGGGGCGGCGCAAGCGCGCGGCGCGACGGCGCTGTTTTCGTCGCACCAACCCGATTTGGCACGGCGTTTCGCGCGGCGCATCATCGGCATTCGTGGCGGGCGGATCGCCTTCGATGTGCCGACCTCCGAGTTGAATGACGATGCGACAGCGGAGCTCTATCGGGAGGTTGAGCCAATCCCCGGTATCGGCCTCAGGGCGGTATCCTGATGGTGTTCCGCGGGTTTGGCGGCTTTACGACGAGTGGTCTGATCGCCGCCGCGGTCCTGTGGTCCTTCGCCACGACCGACGTCGAGTTGTCGCGTCTCATGTCGGCCGGCCCGCGGATCGCCGATTTCCTCGGTCGCATGTTTCCGCCTGACCCGACAGTGATGGCCGAGATCAGGAAAGGCAGCGCGGAAACGCTGAGAATAGCGATCCTCGGCTCCCTCGGTGCGGTGATCCTGTCGATCCCTCTGGCCATCCTCGCCTCCGAGACCATGGTCTCGCGTATGGTGTTCGGCCCTGTGCGCGCGCTGCTAGCCTTTATCCGGGCCGTGCCGCTGATTCTCGTGGCCATGCTCATGGTCGGCGCAGTCGGGCTCGGGCCACTGCCTGGCATCATCGCGGTGGCCTTTCATGCCACCGGGATGCTCGCAAAATTCTATGCCGAGGCAATCGACGGCGTGTCCCGCGCGCCGATCGCAGCACTGGAAAGCGTCGGCGCCGGACCGCTCGTGCGGCTCAGGCATGCGATCTGGCCGCAGATGGCCCCGGTCATCGCCCGGGACACAATCTTCCGGTTCGAACTGAACCTGCGCGAGTCGCTAATCCTCGGCATCGTCGGCGCGGGCGGGATCGGCTTCTACATCCAGACCTACGTGCGTTCCTTCCAGTACGACAAGGCCGCCAGCGTCACGATTGCCGTTGTCGTCATGGTCATCGCCATCGAAGCGCTCAACGTTGCGCTGCGCCGTCGCTTCACCTGACGATCAGGCATAAATGTCTATGGGGGTTCCGTCCCTGACCATGGCGTAGATTTCCTCGATCTGCCGGTCGGTGACAGAGATACAGCCCGCGGTCCAGTCGCGTACATTCACAGGGTCAATCCCGCGTCTTGGGCCGCCATGAATGAAGATGTCCTTTCCCGGAGATCGGCCTTGCGCCTCCGCAAACGCGATGTCGGCCTCATTGGGATATGAGATGCCGATCGAGAGGTGGAAGAGGCTGTCCGGGTTGCGCCGGTCAATCACGTAGGAGCCCTCCGGCGTGCGGCCGTCCCCTTCGAACTGCTTGTGGCCTTCGGGCGCGAAGCCCAATCCGATGGGATAGGTCCGCAAGACATCATCCGCGCCGTCAAGAACCAGCAGCCTCTGCGCCTTGTACATACGCAGCCGGGTCACTTCGGGTCCGTTGTAGGACCGGAACTTGCTGGCACAGCCTGACAGGAGGGCGGCCAATCCGCCCAACAGCAAGACCCGCCGTGGAATTCTGGTATTCATCACTGCTCAACGCCCCTTTTGCGAGGTCTAGTTGATGTCAGACGTTACTCTACCGAAACCGCCGGATCAATGACCGTGCGCCAGTGCTCCCTTCGCCATCTGCTCGCCCACCGGTTCTCCGCCTGAAGGCCCGGCCTCAACCTGATGGCCGTTCAGGAGCCGAAGTGCGTTGGCGACCACCAGCAGAGACACGCCTACATCCGCAGCAATGGCGCCCCACATTGAGGCCATGCCAAACGCGGTCAGCCCGACGAACAGCGCCTTGGTCGCCAGCGATATACCGATATTCTGGTGGATGATCGTCATGGCACGGCGCGAATGGCCGATAAGCCAGGGTACCTTGCCGATGTCGTCGGTCATCAGCGCGATGTCGGCCGTCTCGATCGCGGCATCCGATCCGACAGCGCCCATGGCGATGGCATAATGCGCCCGCGCCATGGCCGGTGCGTCATTCACACCATCGCCGATCATCGCCACCATGTCGTGGCTTTCGACGAGTTCCTCAATGGCCGTCACCTTGTCTTCTGGCAAAAGTTCGGCGCGCACCTCGTCGATGCCGACTTCGGCTGCCACCGCGCGTGCGGTGCGTTCGTTGTCGCCCGTCAACATCACGATGGTCTTCACTCCCTGCGCGTGCAGCCGCGCAACGATCCCCTTGGCATCGGGGCGGATGCGGTCGCGAAGCTCCAGTACGCCGGTCACGCCGGTCTCGTCACCCACGGCAACGAGGGTGCTCCCAGCCCCTTCGATCCGATCCCGCAGATCCGCCGGAATGGCATTGCCGAACCCCTTCTCTTCGGCGAACCGATCCGAGCCGAGCCAGATAGCGCGCCCGTCGGCGCGTCCCTCCAGACCGCGCCCGGGCACGGTGCGGGTGTCCTCTGCGGCAGGCACGGAAACACCATCGGCTTCGGCGCGCGCGAGGATGGCGCGTGCCAGCGGGTGCGAAGACCGCGCCTCCAGGCTTGCTGCCAGCGCCATGAGATCGCGGGCGGGAACGCCGATCAGCGGGTGAACCGCCGCCACCTCAGGCTCGCCCATGGTGATCGTCCCGGTCTTGTCCATCGCCAGTGCCGTGGTCCGCCCCGGCGCCTCGACATAGGCGCCGCCCTTGATGAGCACCCCCGCCCGGGCCGACGCGGTCAGCGCCGCAACGATGGAAACCGGCGTAGAAATGACCAGCGCGCAAGGACATGCGATGACCAGAAGGACCAGAGCGTTGTAGAACCAGTAGTCCCAGGCGCCGCCGAGCAGGAGTGGCGGCACCAGCGCGATGGCGATCGCCAGAGCCATCACGATGGGTGTGTAGATGCGCGCGAACTTGGCCACCCACTGTTCGACCGGCGCGCGGCGGGCATGGGCATCGCCCACCATGCGAATGATTTTCGCGAGCACCGTGTCCGAGGCGGCCTTCGTCGCCCGCACCGTCAGTGTGCCCTCGCCGTTGATCGTGCCGGCATAGACCTCATCGCCCGGCTCCTTTGGCACGAGCGCGCTTTCTCCGGTAATGGGAGCCTGATCGACGGCTCCCGAACCCTCCACCACTTCACCGTCGAGGGGGATGCGGTCGCCGCCGCGCACAATGAAGCGATCGTTCACGGCGACCTCTGCCGCAGGCACATCGGTTTCGCTGCCATCTGATCGGATCACCCAAGCTGTCGGCGGCGCCAGATCCAGCAAGGCCGATACCGCGTTGCGGGCCCGCCCCACACTCCAGCTCTCAAGGTAAAGCGAAAGTGAGAAGAAAAACGCAACCGTCGCGGCCTCGAAGAATTCGCCCAGCCCGATGGCACCCGCCACTGCGACCACCATCAACAAGTTCATGTCAGGGGAAAACCGTCGCGCGGAAGACCAAGCCTTGGGCGCGACCAGCCAGACCCCGAAGAGAATTGCCACCGCGAATAACCCTGCTTCCGCGAGTGGCATCGGCATTTCTCCGTGCCCTGCGAATAGCCCGAGCGCACCACCCATGCCGGTTTCGACGATGTGGTAGAGAAAACCTGCCACCCAGAAGCCGCCGCTGAGCGCGGTAAACCGCTTTTGACGTGCCAGATGCGCGGCCTGATTCTCTGCTGCGTTGTCGGCGTCCCACGGTTTTGCGCTCATGCCGGTACTCGCGACCAGTTGCGAAATCTCGTTGTCCGAAATCCCGACTGCGGTATCCAGAATCGTCATCCGCCCATTGATGACATCGAACGCCAGATGCTCAGTCCCGCCGACTTTTGGACCGACCACCCTATTCAGGATTGCCACCTCTTCGGCACAATCCAGACCGGAAACTTGAAAACTTCGCCCATTCGACGGGATGGATTCTGCCGGTCCCGTGTTGGCTCCAGCACCGCAGCACGCAGCACCATCTCCATGAGAGTGGCGAGCTACGCTCGCATGTTTGTGATCATCAACATGATCGTGACTGCAGTCAGAGCTGTGCTTGTGGTCGTGGCGGTGGCCATTGGAAGACATGGGATTGACCTCGGGATTCGTTCATTCCACATTGAGATAGCCCCTACAGTAACTAGAGCTTCAAGAGCTAAAACAAAAACTTGGTCAAGTAAGGACACCGACCTGCGGAACCTTGAAACGCGTTGCCAAGTCTGTGGACGCGGCTGACCTGCCAAAGAGTGAGATAGACATGCTTCAAAAATATACGGTGATCATGGTTGCAACATTGGCCCTGGCTGGCTGTGCGGTACCTCCGAAGGAAGGCAACGATCCATTCAGGATCGGGAATATTCCAGAGTCTGTCGCAACCCTCGCTGCGCCCGACCAGGATCTCAACACGGCACGGCTACGTTCCGAAGATAACTGCTATTGGTATGCGCATAGTGGGCCGGTTGAAACGACGTTGGTCCCGTTGCGATCGGCAGGCGGCAATCCCATCTGCGTCGCGCGCCAATCCTGATTGGCGCGTTCGAGCGTCGGATTGACGGCGCGGCTTGGGTCAACTCTGCGGAGTCACGCTGTCCTCGGCTGAATATAGGAACGCCGTCGAGCCAATTTCCACATTCGGATACAGATCATTTATGTGCGCCATGACCATCCGGACGCAACCGGAACTTGCTCGGCCGCCGATGCTTCGCGGGTGTGGTGTACCGTGGATGCGCAGATAGGTGTCCCGGTCCCCGACATAGAGATAAAGCGCCCGTGACCCGAGCGCGTTCTCAGGTCCGGGTTCCATACCGTCAGCGATGTCGGCGTAGAGCTCCGGGTCGCGGTCAATCATGTTCTGTGTTGGCTGCCAATGCGGCCACCTGACCTTGCGCTTGATCGTGTAGACGCCCGGCTCATAAAGTTTGCCACGAGCAATCGCTACGCCATAGCGCATCGCCGTTCCGCCTTCCTCGATATGGTAAAGATAGCGCGCAACAGCATCGACATGGATGTCTCCGGCCACAAGACCATCTTTAGCTACAACCCGCTGCGGCAGAAAGCGCGGATGCAGGCCCCACGGGTTTGATGTGGCCGGGTTGTAGCCCGGCGGTGTAACCTGTGCATCCCAAGCAGCCTTTTCCGCTTCAATGGGCCAGGTGTCAGCGAGGAGCGGACTCGAGATAGACGCCGAGAACAGTGCGGCGGTCGTCTGGATGAAATGTCGTCTTGTCAGCATGTATCGTGCTCCGCGCAGTTTCTATTTCGGTGTCGGATCTGTCAGATCGATTTATTCCACGCTAAAACGTCTAGCAACTAGAGGTTCAAGGGTTAAATTTTCACTTAACCGCGAGAAGCAGAGGATTGGATAGCGATTTCAATGCTAGACGTTTACGCGCCAACTGGGTCAGCAAAGGGCTAAATCCAAAAAGGTTTCTCTACTATATCGTTGCGCGCCACATCCGATAGCGCCCCTGCCCGGTCACCTCACGGATCAGACCCCGCGCTTCCAACCAGCCAAGGTTGCGCTGGACGGCGGCGCGGCTGGCGCCAGTCAAGATTTGAGTCATCGGTGCAGAGACGAGTGGCCACTCGGTCAGTAAGGCGCGGAGAGCAGGTGGCGTCTTGCCCGAGAGCAGTGCCATTTCGGCGTCTGCGCGCATAGCCCATGCCTCTATGTCGTCTAGGTGCCGCATCGCGCTCAAGGATGCTGTCATCATCCCATCGAGCCAACGCGCCAGACGATCAGCGGGTGGGCCGCCAGCGCGCAGCCCCCCTGATCCGCCCATGGCCAGAGGTACAAAGACCGCCCCCCTTCCCTCACCGGCCGCAATCCTCGCGGCTGTGACTGCCGCCTCCATCCCGTCTCCGTGCTGTCCGAGACCAGCGAGGTTCCAGAGGTGGAAGCCCATGCAGGCGCGGCTGATCGGATGCAGATCGACAGATCGCACCATCAGATCCAGCCATCCGCTCGCACGATTCATGAAAGGTTCGGCATCATCACCAAGGTTCTCGGGATCGCGGCGGTCGAGAAAAGCGGAAAGGTCCACCTCGGGCCCCGGCCCGCCGCTCAAACGGCGAACTGCCCATCCGACACGCGCGAGTGCTGCGGTGTCCTCCTGAACGCCTGATAGGCGCATGGATATCCAAAGAGCAAGGCGATCCGGGCCGATACGATCACCCACAAACCAGCTGAGGTCAGCTGCCTCGATCAGGGCAAGCCTGTGTCGCCATCCTTCGGGGCCGCGCTTCAGGCGGTCGTCCAGCGCGCCGACGCGACCAGCTACACTGGCAAGACGCGCGGCGAGACCCGCCTCTGCTTTCCGCCATTCATCAAGGACTTCGGTTTCACGCGGTTCGGCCCGTGGTCCGGGTGGCAGATAATCCGGCTCTTCTTCCATCGGACCGGGCAGGAACCAAAGATCCTCCTCTGACGACTGTTCCACCTCTTCAGCGTCGAGGAAGAGAGCATCAAAATCATCATGTAACGTAGGCGCTTTAGGCTTCATATGTGCAAAATACTAGAATTTTGCACTTTACCAAAGGGTTTTGTCGGAGTGCGCCCACGCTCTTTATATAGTACGCGGGGGCGATGGTCGGCGAGGGCTCTCACATCGCGCTCAGCCTATGGAAACCAAGGGCTTTCCGTTGAACCAAGCCACAGAGAGCGTCCTTGCATTCGCTTACAAACGGTCGTTTATTAGCGATACCTTAAATTGCAAACGGCCCGATTTCATGCCCCTGATAGGCTACGCCCGTGTTTCCACAGAGGATCAGACCCCCCTGCCCCAGTCTGAGGCCCTGCAAACTGCGGGTTGCGTCGAGATCTTTGAAGAGCACGCCTCGGGCGGCAATCGCGCGCGACCGGTGCTGGCACGCGTGCTCGAACGCGTCCAGAGCGGCGATACGCTGGTCGTTGTGCGGATCGACCGGCTTGCGCGGTCTCTGTCGCACTTGCTGGAGGTGATCGAACGTCTGGAGGCCAAGGGCGCCTTCTTCCGCTCCCTGCAGGATCCCATCGACACCGCATCCCCGCAAGGCAAGTTCACGCTGCAGGTTCTGGGTGCCGCGGCCGAGTTCGAGCGCGCTCTGATCCGCGAACGCACCAAGGCCGGGCTTGCCTCTGCGCGCGCCAAAGGGCGCGTTGGTGGCAATCCTGGGCTACGCGCCAAGGATCCCGCCGCGCTGCGCAAGGTGCGGCTTGCGCGACAGGACGGCTATATGGAGCGCCTCAACGAGACCGCGCAGGATTGGGTGCCCCATGTGCGCCGCTTGCGGCCGGATATGGCCTGGGAAGACCTGCTGCGGATCATCAATGGCCGACTGTCCCCAGATCGCCATTGGACACAAAGCCGACTGCTCCGCGCTGTGAAGGCCTATGTCAGAGACGGTTTCCTTCCTGCCGAGGTGCTTGGCCGCGCCGGACGCCGCGAAACCAATGACCGCCTGCCGGCCATCGTCGCAGCGATCAAAGGCGCGGACCCCGAAATCACGCTGCAGGCGATCTGCGACCGGCTGGAATCGATGCGCGAACGGACCCCTCGAGGTCGTACCAGCTGGCAGCCGTCTTCGGTCAAAATGTTGCTCGAACGCGCGGAGCGGCTTGGCCTAATTTCATCAGAATCGGCTCACTCCCAACTGTAACTAGCAGAGGCTCAAACAGCTGAATCTATCGCTCCAAACACTGTCAGAAGGTCAATTGTGCCATTGGTTGCATGGGTTTAGCCAATACCGTCCAAACAATCCTCATGAGCGGCTTGAAGCACGGTCTTGTGGACTTATTGCCGTAAAATCAACAACTTGCGGTTATCTTGATGTGACTGTACGTATTGGTGCTGTGGATAACTTTCACACTACATCTAGATTCTTCTTGCCGGACTCACTTGATCGTGGCATTCCCGTTCTGACGGCAAAACGCGTCAGACGCGCTGTACACCGTCAGAATGACCAAGAGCCTCAACAGAGGCCGAGAGTGGGCGGCAGGACATGGATGATCGTAACGTTGGATACGCGCAAGGCATAGGCTCTTCCGACATCGGAGCATTTGCCGACAATCTGGCTGAATCTTTGGATCGCCAGATGAAGATCGCTTTCGAGCCCGAAGAACGAAAGTCCCTGCGCCGTTTCAGTTCTACCGAAGTTGCCAGCCTCCTGCGCGTGAGCACATCTAACCTGCGCAACCGGCACAAGGACGGCAGCTTCCCGGAAGTTCAAACAGACAACCGCGGACACCGGTTCTACACAGCCCAGGAGATCGATAAGCTGCGCGACATTCTGGGGCGCACCGGAAAGAACGCAGAAAGCTACCGCCCTGGTCGACGTGACGGCGATCGTCTCCAGGTGATATCTGTCGTCAATTTCAAAGGCGGATCATCAAAAACAACAGCAACGATCCATCTTGCACAACGGTATGCTTTGCGAGGTTACCGAGTGTTGGTCTTGGATCTCGATCCGCAGGCAAGTTTGACCACCTTTTTCGGCTTTCGGCCTGAGCTCGAGTTCGCTGAAGGCGGCACAATCTATGATGCCCTGAGATATGAGGAACAAGTTCCGCTCTCGGCCGTTATCCAAAAAACTTACTTCCATAAGCTCGATATGGTCCCAGCGGGCCTAATGCTCTCGGAATACGAAACTGAGACGGCAAACGCCCTCGCCCGCCGGGTGCAGCCCATATTTGCGGAGCGTCTCGCCTTAGCGCTTGAGGAAGTAGAGGCGAATTACGACATCGTTCTGATCGACTGTCCACCTCAACTTGGTTTTCTTACCCTAACGGCGTTGGCAGCCTCGACGGGGCTCCTGGTAACGGTGGTACCAGGCATGCTCGACATTGCTTCTATGAGCCAGTTCCTCAAGCTTGCTTCGGAAACGGTGAAGGCTGTCGAAGAAGCCATTGGCCGGCGCGTTACCTGGGACTTCGTTAAGTTCTTGATAACGAGATACGAGCCTTCGGACGGGCCTCAGACGCAAATGGCGGGCTACCTGAGATCGATCTTGGCCGGTCAGGTCATGACTGAGCCAATGCTGAAGTCTACAGCAATCTCGGACGCCGGCATGACCCAGCAAACCGTCTACGAAGTTGATCCGAGCCAGTTCATCAGGAAAACGATTGATCGCGCTCTGACCAGCGTGAACGGCGTTGGCGATGAGTTGGAACAAACAATCCAAATGGCATGGGGGCGTCGCTGATGGCCCGAAATATCTTCAATCAGCCTCCAAAGGACGAGAAGCAGAGCGCGGCCCCCTCCCCTACCCCGCCAAAAGCGGCAAAACTGCCAGGATCTGTTGGCGGATTGCGCGACTCTTTGCGCGAGATTACCGCGAATTCCATTCGGGACATCGAGCCCGATCAGATTGACATGGATGGTCTGCGCGATCGGTTGGTACTGGAGGATTCCAGTATTGATGAGTTGGCCGAAAGCATTCGCAAGCATGGGCAACAAGTGCCAATTATGGTCCGTCCATCGGCCCAACCGGACAGATACCGTATCATCTACGGCCGACGCAGACTTGCAGCGATCCGCATGGTCGGCGGAACGGTCAAGGCGATCGTTCGAACCTTGGATGACGACGCATCTCTGATCGCACAGGGCCAAGAGAACAACCTCCGACTAGACCCGTCTTTCATCGAGAAATCTCTTTTTATCAAAGAGATGCAGGAATCAGGTTACAAGCCAAACGTTATTCAGGATGCTCTAGGCTTGACACGGCAGGGCGTATCCAACCATCGCGTCGTCATAGAGCAACTGCCAGAAGGGCTTGTACAGCTGATCGGGCCGGCACATGGCATCGGACGACGGCAGTGGGGTGACCTGGCCGCGTTCTCAAAAAAGATAGATCTGGTGAACACGGCCAAAGAGGCAATTGCCGCCCTGCCCGACGACACTCCAAGCGCGGAGAAGTTTCAGGCAGTCTACTCGGCTTGCTCGAACAAGGCGCGTAGCGACAAGAAGCAAGCCAACCGCAGCCTAACGTCCGTCGTCAAAGACGGGGACGGTAGCTCCGTGGGAACACTGACAGTCGATCAGAAAACGATCGCCATCAAGATCGCCAAGAAGGACAACCCAGAATTCGGCCGATGGTTCGAAGAGCGCGCGGAGGCAACGCTTTTGCAGCTCTTCAAACAGTGGCGGAATGAGAGCGGCTCTGGGTCCTAACCCAAGCCACACCGAGTAACGCGAGCAGAGGAGAAAAGCGAAGACCAGAAAGAAAAGAGCCCCCCAAAGTTTCCCCTGGAGAGCCCTCATCATTCGATTAGCACTCATGATGTAGCAACCTCCAGCAAACTGGTCAAGAGTCACCGATTCGGTGGACGGATTTTTATTGCCTTTTCCTGAGCGAAATCTTGGGAAGAGACAGGGAAGTTGTGGGCCGAACGGTCGTCGTGAACAAACCATGGCATTTACAAAACTATCGATCAGAACCGATGGTGCTGATGCATCTTGCGGCTCAATTTCTGCGGCTGAAACCGACATCTGGACCATCTTCAGGGCACTGAGAGATGCACGTAGCGTATTCGGTCTGCGTCCTGGCCATATCCAAACACTTCAAGCCATGCTCAGTTTCTTGAAGCCCGGCCATGGGGAAACGGTTTTCGCGTCCAACGACTCGATTTGCCAGCGCGTCGGCGGTATCGACGAACGGACCCTTCGCAGACACATCAACCGTTTCGTTGAACTCGGTTTCATCAAGCGCAATGACAGCTCGAACCGAAAGCGCTACCGCGTTCGCTCGTCCAGCGGGGAATGCATCAGTTATGGACTATCTCTAACCCCCCTCCTCCAACGTGCGAACGAGCTTATCGCCATAGCACATGAGATGGAAAATAACCGGCGGGATCGGATATTTGCCCGCAAACAGATCCTCACAAAACTCGCCCACTTGGAAGAGCATGATCCCAGCAACACATTCATCAGCCACGCACGGAGAGCTCTACGCAGGAAGCTGAGCCTTCCTGAATACCACGCGCTACTCGCAGACACAGACAGAGAATGCCAGAGTTTACATACCCCAGATGACCCACCAGAAACTGTAGAATTGCCCGCCAATGACGGACAAACTGTCCGGCACCAATCTAAGTCTGAAGAAGAAAAAAAAGATTTAGATAGCAACATAGGCAATGAAGCTCTGAAACCAGACTTGCTAACCTCAGTTTGCGATCAAGCGACGTCGTTCTCCACAGAGAGACTTAGAAACTGGTTGGAAATTGAAAACCATGCTCGAACACTTGCACCCATGATGGGGATTCACCCAGATACATTCGAAAAAGCCAAGAATGCAGTCGGAGCTCAGAAAGCGTCATGCGCGATCTTCATCATGCTACAACTTGGAAAACGTATCAGGGACTTTGGAGCGTATTTTCACAGTATTACCTTGGGCCAACGTCAAGACCAGTTTGATCCAATGGCTTTGATCAAGCGTCTATCCAAAACTGCTATGCAAACCGCCTAGTGTCCACCGCGGTGGACGTCTGACCGGCAACTAGTCCAATGGTAATACCCACCGATCTAAAGGAGATGCGGAAGAAAAATTTTCTCGGCAGGATGAACGAGGAGATTCCGATGAAGAAGACACGATTCACCGAGGCGCAGATCATGGGCGTGCTGCGCCAGATGGAGGGCGTTGTGCCTGCCGCCGAACTGTGCCGGGAACATGGCATGAGCAGCGCCACGCTGTACAAATGGCGGGCGAAGTACGGCGGCATGGACGCCAGCCTGATTAGCGAGATGAAGGCGATGGCCGAGGAGAACCGACGCCTGAAGCGCATGTATGCCGACGTCAGCATGCAGAATGACCTCCTGAAGGAGGCGCTTGGAAAAAATGAGACGGCGAGCTCAGCGCCGAGAGTTGGCCGTGAAAGCGGTGGCGATGAAGGGGGTCAGCATTGCGCTGGCGTGCCGGGCGTTCGACGTCAGTGAGACCTGCTATCGGTACAGCCCCAACCTAGACGATGAGAACGAGCAAATCGCGGATCTGCTATTGGGGCTGACAGCAGCGAAGAAGAGCTGGGGCTTCGGTCTGTGCTTTCTCTACCTGCGCAACGTCTAGGGGCATGGCTGGAACCACAAGCGGGTGTATCGGATCTACCGCGAGTTGGAACTGAACCGCAGGATCAAGCTGCGCAAACGGATGAAGCGGGACAAACCTGATGAGCTGGCTGTGCCGGACGCACCGAACGAGGTGTGGTCGATGGACTTCATGGCGGATCGCCTCGGCGACGGTCGCCAGTTTTCGCTGTTGAATGTCCTGGATGATTTCAACCGCGAGGGCTTGGGCATCGAGATCGACTTCTCGCTGCCTGCTGAGCGGGTCGTGCGGGCGCTGAACCAGATCATCGAATGGCGCGGTGCTCTTGGAACAATTTGTTTCGATAAGGGCCCGGAATACATCAGCGGCACCCTCATGGAATGGGCTGAGAACAAGGGCATCACCCTGTCTTATATCCAACCCGGCAAGCCCCAGCAGAATGCCTATGTCGAGCGCTACAACCGGACGGTCCGGCACGAATGGCTGGACCTTTACATTTTCGAAAGCATTGAGGCGGTTCAGCAGATTGCCACGGAGTGGCTCTGGTCTTACAACCACGAACGGCCCAACATGGGTAACGGCAGGATGACCCGCGGTCTTTCCACACGCATCATAGCTACCGAGCCAAATTCCAATAGGGCGCTTCTGCGCGGTCATTCCGTGTTTCTCCGACCGGCCGATGTCCACCGCGGTGGACAGATCCGGCACCAAGTCTCACAACTCACATGCGTGACAGCCGTTCTTCGTCATCCACAACTTCCAAAGAACCGTTTTTGCCAGCCCAGCCCCACAAAACGATGTTGAAGTCTGATGATGACGCGCCCTTGGCAAAACTCTGGATCAGAAGCCCTGCAAACCCATCCGCATTGAGGGCGCGTGCTAACTCCTGTGTCGGCACCAATTGGCCATCGAGCATCTTCATGCGCCATACAGGGTCGGCAAGCATCGCCTCGGTCGCGCCATACCGGTCAAGTCCGTCCTGATGGCGGGTATCGAAAATAGGCCCAAGGTCGGCCTTGTAGGACACCAGGATCGTGGGTTGCAGGCTGCCGACCTGGTTGGCTTCTCTAAGAGCGGTCGCGGGATCCAGCGAGGTGTAGAGCGTAGGGGTGCCCTTGGCGTTGAAGCGCCCTCCATAGAGTTCAGCGCCTCGTCCGGAGAGAGGTTCACGCGCATAGACCGGGTTCAGGGCGCGATAGAGTGGCCCTGTGTAGCGCCCATCTTTCAGCGGCATCAGGCAAAGACGCCCGCATCGACCGCATCGATGTATTCCAGAACTTGCTGAGCTTTGCCTTCCTGCACCAGCTGCATGGCTGTCCGGCCATCAAAGCCGGGCAGGGGCTCTGACCGGTACCATGCATAGGCCATCAGTTCTGAGCCGAAGCGCGGTTCGACTTTGTTCAGCACCTCAACCAACTCGCGCAGGCGACGCTGCGTCTTGTCCGAACCGATGCGGGTTCGCCTCTGCAACGCATCTTTGCCCAAGCCAACGGTCAATGCGATTTCCTCAGCCGAAGTGCGCAAGGCTGCGGCGATCTTGCGCGGTTCGAATTGCCCAGCTTCTGCAAAGTTCGTGATGTGCATGATCTATGCCCCTACAGTGATAATGACGGTATATAGCGACATTATTGCTGAATTGCAAGGTGGCAGGGGGTGCAGCACCTTCGTTTCCCAAGCTAATCCGTAACGCGGGATTGCTCTGAACGTCGGACATCCAGATTTTTGGGCCCGAAAAGTCGCAGCAGGCGCGATTTTTGCCGATCGAGAAAATCAGATAAGTCATTGATAATAGGGCGACGATTGCCGCGTCCGGGCTGGGGTTGCCGATATTCCTTGCCGATCTTGGACCCCAACCGGCACTGACTGTATGAAGCCCTTGGGAACCGCGGTGGTGTCGGACCCTTGTCAGTTTCCGCGGTCCAGTTGGCGGTTGGAAAGAGAAAGTGTTCTTCGGGTTTTGTGACTGACGGATGAGGGCCTTTGGGGTCCCTCAGATGGGTCCGGGCCGGGTTCCGGTCTGCCGTTTCTGATGAAGGGCATTCCCATGCAAACAGGTGTCTTGCGCGTGTTGCGCGCAACCGCTGCCTCCTGGTGGCGGCTTAGAGAACTGCGCCGAACCGGCGAGACGGAGCTGGCCCGGCGGCTCGAGCGGAAAGCCGTTCTCCGCGATCTCGGCTATCTCAGGCAGGCTGCGACTCTGCCAAACGCGCACGTGATCTGCGGGGAGGGTGGGACGTTCCTCCATCTCGGCTGGACTACCGTGTCGACCTTTGCGCCGATCGAGCGCTTTCCCTTGGCCGCTCTTGCGGTCGCACTCGGGACGCCCTTCATCGATATCCGACCCGTCACCGATGTTATTGCCTTCGCGAACCTGCCGCGGGTGGTGCGAGGCGGATCGGTCGACCCTGGCCATTCGGGTGCCGGCAAGTCTGTCTCGCTGAGCACCTACATCGACATGGTCGAAAAGCTCGGTGCGAGGATTCTCAATGATCCGCGACCCCGTCGGTCAATCTGATCCCCAAACTTCTCACCCACACACGAAAGGAGGCCAGACATGGCCCGATCCCGCACGCCCAAATTTGATGCCTCCGAGGTCATCACGAACGAAATCATCCGCATCATCGAGCGCGGCGTTTTGCCGTGGCGCAAACCCTGGACGGCAGGTGGCAGCTCGCGTCCTCTGCGCGTGGGGGGTGAGCCCTACCAGGGCGTGAACAATTTCCTGCTGACCATGCGCACCGTGATGGCGGGCCACAGCTCTCCCTTCTGGATGACGTTGCCGCAGGCCAACGCGTTGGACGCAAAGGTTCGCAAGGGAGAGAAATCCTCTGTAGTCGTATATTACGGCCAAAGCCGGAAAGACGCGGGCGGCGAGGACGACCGCAGCGATGGCGATGATCGCTCCGAGGAAGCCCGCATCTTCCGCTTCCAGAAATCCTACCGTGTGTTCAATGCCTGCCAGATCGAGGGCTTGCCCGACAGCTTCTTCCCCGACCCGGAGCCAGCGCACGAGCATCCGCCGTCCGAGCCCATCCCGCACATGCAGGCGTTTTTCGATACCATCGACATCACAACCGTCTTCACAGGAACGGAAGCGTACTACCTGCCGCCCGTGGACAAGGTCTACATGCCGTCCATCACGCGGTTTCAGGACCCGCGCAATTTCTACGGGGTCTGGGCGCATGAGCTGGCGCATGCCACGAAAGCCCCCCATCGACTGAACCGTGATTTCGGGTTCTCGAAGTTTGGCAACACGTCCTATGCGCGCGAGGAGATCGTCGCGGAATTGACCTCGGTGTTCCTGGGTCAGACGCTCGGCTTCACGGCGCATACGCTCGAGATGAATGCCGCCTATCTCCACAACTGGTTGCGCGTTTTTCGGTCGGACAAGGGTGCGATCTTCAAGCACGCCGCAGATGCGCAGCGCGCCTGCGACTATCTGATCGCCAGATCGGAGACGGGTAGGGCAGGGCAGGGCGCAGTGCCGAGGCCGCCTGACCACACAGAGAACGGAGACTCGCATGTCACGCAAGGAACCCAAGATGCTGCGGGTGGCCTGCTTCGAAGACGGCCGCCGCAAGATCATCACCTTCAAGCGCGGTGCCTATTGGTGGAGCCAGTCTGATGGCGCTTATCCGTTCCCGGCAACGCTCGAGAGCATCAAAGAACAAGGCGGCTGGATCGAAACCATCCCCAACCCGAATTACAGACCCAAGGGGCTGTTCGGGTAGGGCACCTTCGGCCTCGATTCATCCGCCAAGCGGAAAAGAGAAAGCAGGCTTTGGGAAGGGTGTTCCAACTTCTCAAAGGAGATCCCCATGCCCATGACCGTTCAACCCCTGCCAGACCGTCCCGATCCGACCGTGATCGCGGCGCAGAACGACGCGTTTCGCAAGCTCGCATGCCTTGGAGTGCCGCCCGCGCAGCCCATCCAGGGCCGCATGCATGTCACCCGCTCGCTTATGGAGGCCGGCGATGGCTTCATGGCCGAAGCGGTGAAGGCCACCGGTGCGTTCGATACATTCGAGCCTGAGAATGATCCCGAAGGATGGCACGATTTCGGGGCGGTCGAGATTCGCGGCGAGACCGTGTTCTGGAAAATCGATCTCTATGAAGCAGACTCGGATTTCCGCTACGGGGCCGAGACCCCGGACAACCCCGCCACCACCATGCGCGTGCTGACCATCATGCTGGCGCGCGACTGGTAGAAGGGCAGGGGACTCCTCCCCCCTGACATCTGAGACGATGAAGGCCCGCTGCCCCTCAAAGGGAGAGTGGGCCTTTTGTCGTGGTGATCCCTGAAGCCGGGGATTTGTCACGCGCGCGAGTGCGTCGGCCACACCTCACCCACCTGAAAGGATATCCCATGACTACGAACTTTGCCCCTCTCACCGTCGCCATCGGCGATCTGGTGCCGCATCCCGCTAATGTGCGCAGCAACGCGCCGGAAACTTATGACCCCGAGAACATCGCGCATCTGAAGGCCAGCATCGCTGTGCTGGGTCTGCTCCAACCGCTGCTCGTCCAGAAGCTCGACGGCAAATACGCTGTGCTCGCCGGCGGCCGACGCCATGCCGCGCTGAAGGAGCTGGTCGCGGACAAGGCCACCAAGGGGTTCACTGCGAAGACCAAGGTAGACTGCCGCCTCGTGCCGGAGGACTGTGACGTCACGACGGCGCTGTCGCTTGCCGAAAACATCACCCAGGCGCCGATGAACGCAATCGACGAGTTCGAGGCCTTCGCCCGGATGATGGAGGTCGACGGCCAGACGCCCGAGACGATCGCAAAGACCTTCGGCACCACGGTGGCCGCCGTGAAAGGCCGGTTGCGCTATGGCCTTATCCACCCCGACATCCGCACCGCGGCACGGGCCAAGACGATCACGCTCGACACGATGAAAGCCTTCACCGAGCACCCGAGCCAGGCGGCGCAGCGCGAGGTCTATAAGGCGCTCACGAAAGACGGCGGCTATCTGCAGGCCTACACCGTTCGACAGGCGTTCAAATCCCGCGGTGTGCAGGTCAGTGACGATATCGGGGCTTTCGTGCGCGCGGACTACGAGGCGCGGGGCGGCGCTGTCGCGGCCGATCTTCTGGAAGAACATTCCGTGCTCGAGGATGCGGCGCTGGTCGAGACCATCTTGCTCGAGAAGCTCGGGGCTGCCGCCGAGGAGGCCCGCATAAGGCAGGGCTTTGCCTGGGCCGATGCGATGGTGCGCTATGATTACGCGACCATGGCCGACTACGGCCGCGTCTATCCCGGCCCGATCGAGCCGGATGAGGCCGCCCAGAAGCGCATCGAGGACATCACCGCCGAGCTTGATAAACTGCAGCTCGAGATGGAGGATGAGGGGCTCGAGGACGATGCCTACAATGCCCTTTACGACCGCGTCGACGCTCTGGAAGACGAAGCCCGCGATCTGCAGGAGGCCTACAGCGCCGAGGATCTCGCCCGCGCTGGTGTGATTGCGTCGTGGTCGGCCGGTAAGGTCACGCTCCATGTGGGCCTCGTCCGCCCGGGAGACACCGTGAAAGAGGAAGGCGCGCGCGACTCCTCGGCTAACCCGACCGGGGAGGAGGCCCCGGACGCCGGCGAGATCAGCTACCCGGCCTCACTGGCCGAGGATCTCAAGACCGAGCGGGCCATGGCGCTTGGGGCCGCGATGGCACTGCATCCCGAGGCCACGCTCGATCTGACGCTCTTCAAGCTAGTCAGTGATGTTCTGGCCAGCGGCATGAGTGCCACGCAGGCGATCAAGATCGATGCCCGCAAGGAATACCGCAGCCATGCCAAGATGGACGAGATCGACGAGACCTCGCTCGAGCAGGTGGCGGCGGCGCATGATGCGCTTGATCTGTCCTGGCTCGATGACGCCCGCGCGCCCGCCGATCAGTTCGCGGCGTTTCGCGCGCTCAATGCAGGGGAGAAGGCCAAGCTCGTGGCCTATGCCACGGCCAGCACCACGCAGTCCTGCTTCGCGCGGGACCGCCAGCGCGACAGCCTGATGCATGCGTTCGAGATCGAGATCATGCCTGACATTCGCGCCCACTGGACGCCGAATGCGGCGCTCTTCAACCGCTTCAAGAAGGCCTGGCTCCTGAAGATCCTCGGCGAGGATCTGGGTCTCGCCCAGGAGGCGGTGACGCTGGCCTCGTCCAGCAAGAAGGAGATCGTCGCCTTTTGCGACAAGCTCTTCGCCGAGCCCTTCGCCACACTCACGGACGCGCAGCGCGCTGCCGTGGCCGCCTGGTGCCCGCCGATGATGCAGACCGCCGGTGTCGCCTGTGATGAGGCGGAGCCTGCTGCGGAAACCCCGGAGCCTGACAGCGAGGTCCCGCAAGCGGCCTGAGTCCTCACGCGACCCGCGCGTGGATCATGCCACCCGCGCGGGTCGACCCTTCCAAACCGAACAGAAAGACATCCCCATGGCTATTCTCAAGTTCTCTGCGTCCGCTGCCGCGGCGCAAATCGCCCATGCGCGCGCCTGCAAAACCTTCCTGCCCAACTGGAACGGACCCGTGGACAGGCCCGCCCTGATCCTCATCGTCGGCAATGGTGTGCATCTGCGCTCAAACGGCATCGATGGCACGACCACCCGCATCGTCACCACCGAACAGGCCGATCCGTCCTTCGCCTTCGCCGAAGGCATGAACCCGTTTCGGGACACCGACTGGATGGCGCAGCGCCGCATGGCGTTTCGCGATCTGACCGGCCAGTTCTACACCGACATCCTGGATGACGTGCAGGTGCTCATCGACCGGGGGCGGGGGGCCATCCGGCTCGCCACCGATGGCCACAGCATCCGCGTCTTCGTGCGCCGGGCTTCGGACTATCTCATCGGCGGGACCTACGAAGTGCCCTCGGGCATCGGCGGCACCTTCCGGGTCATCCTCAAGGATGCCTGCGACACCTGCGCGATCGTGCAGAACTGCGGCAATTGCGAGGATTTCGACGCCATGCAGCCCTACCGCGTGCCGCTCGATGCCCTGATGGAAATCGATGACCGGAGGGTGGCGTAACGCGCCCATTCTCAAACACGCATCGCTAATACCCTGCCGGGCCTGCGGCCCTCTCGGGACATTGGCGACAACAATTTCCCCAGTGACAGAAAGGACTCTGAGATGGGTTGGCTCTTCTACACCGACGGCCGCGTCAAATCCTACGCGGATGAGAAAGCGGAAATCGCCCGGCTCTGCACCTTCGAGGGCGACACGCGCAAAACCGAACTGGTCAAAGCCTGCAAGGTCGGCTCCACCTGGTATGCGGCGGCAAAGGTCACCAATCTCGACGGCACCCCTGTCGAGGACTCGACCTATGTTACGCATGCGGACGGCTCGATCACTTTCGGAGCCGTCTTCCTCACCCGATACGATGACGGCTGCTGGGGCTACAAGGATATGGAGGAAAGCGCTGGCCCGAACGAGTGTCGTGCTCCCCTTGGGCTGATCGAGCTTCTCTCCGATCTGAAAGACCCGGACAGCTACGCCCAGGACTGGCGCCAGCGTTGCCGGGATTGGGCGTCGATCCCGGACTACGAGGAAGGCGACAAGATCAAGCTCGCAAAACCGGTCACGCTCACCGACGGCAGCACCTGCCAGATCGTCACCGCGACCCACTACAGGCGCGGGCGGCAAAAACGCCGGTGCTACCGCATCGAGGAAACCGGTGGGCTCGTGCGCCTGTCGAAAGCGACGCTTGCGGGTTCGGAGCTGCTCAGCTCCGCGAAAGGTGCTGTCAGCCCGGTGCTGGCGGAGTATCTCGCGGGGCGAGAATAGGTGCTGTGCCGGACGGTTCATCGACCTGCCGGCGACAGCAGATCCTGCGGCTTGTCTTGACAAGACAATGCAGATGCATTACCTATCACGGGCAGCAAAGCCCCTTTTCTTTCAGGAGACTGCCATGACAGCGCTCGCAGAAGACGTCTCGAAACTCACGGATCGGTATCAGACGACCGTGCCGGCGGGTGTGCGCAAACAGCTCAAGTTGGGCAAAGGCGACCAGATTCGCTACTGCACCGAGCCGAGTGGCAGGGTCTATATCGAGCCCGTGCGCAGCGACGAGGAAGATCCTGCGCTCGGAGCCTTTCTCGATTTTGTCGAGGCCGATATCAAGGCGCATCCGGATCGCATTCGGGCGTTCGATGGGGCTTTGCATGACCGTCTTGCAGCACTGGTCGGAGAGGTTGAGGTCGATCTCGATGCGCCGCTATCGCTTGAGGATGAATGAGCGGCGATAGCGTGCCCGCCCAAGCGCCCCTTGTCGTAAACGGATGGTCGATTTATGCGCATCCGCTCTTTCTGGACCAGCTAGAAGGGCTGATCGAGGAGGTCGAGGCGCGTAAGGCACGCGATCCAAAGACATGGCGAAAGAAGAACTGCACGAAACGGCTTGCCGCCATCTTCAAGCTGGTGGCCGAGGCCATACCGGCGGATCCGGGTTCCGCGGCCTTCCGGCAAGGCGGCACACTCGGCGATCACCGCAAGCACTGGTTCCGGGCGAAATTCTTCCAGCAGTATCGGTTGTTCTACCGGTTCAACAGCGATGCGAAGGTCATCGTGGTGGCCTGGGTGAACGACGATAAGACCCTGCGCGCCTACGGCAGCAAGACGGATGCCTATGCGACGTTCAAAGGGATGCTGGAAGATGGAAATCCACCTGACGATTTCGACGCGCTCCTGAAAGAAGCTGCGGTGGCGGACAAGCGGTTCGAGACGTCTCTCGAAGCGGCGCCCGATCGGTAAGTGGCCCGGTTAGCTATTAACCTTACGGCCTTGCCGTTTACGGCACCACTGTGGGTGATGTAGCATCGACCCATCGCATAGTCGGAGAAAGCGCAATGGACCCAACGGCTAAGGAACAGCCGCACCTCGGTCTCGAGAAGCATTTCCGTGGCGGCTGATGTCAATTCGTATGACGCGTGGTTTCGTGCGCAGGTACAGACCGCGCTTGAGGATGCACGCGCGGGAACTTCACAGGTTCAGGTAATGCAGGCCGCGCAGGCTTTGATTGATGCGAAGCGCCAGGGCCAATCCAAGCCCTGACCAAGCCTTGGAGGTCAGCGCGGTCTGACCTCATCACACCGAAAAGCGAAAGCGGGCTTTTTGTCCTTTGGAACTCAGACCCTGATCCAAAGGAATTCCCCATGACCAAGCCCAATCCGGCGAACCCGACTCTTTCAATCTCTGACGCTAACGTCGCCTCTGCGCTGGCGCAAATCGGCGCGGAAATCGACCACCAGCCCCTGCGCAGCTCAGCGCTCGCACGCATCATGCGAGAGACCTTTCTTGGTAGCGATTCTGGCGGTGCCTGGGACTGGCGGAAGGCCTATGACCTGATGCAGGCCGCGGCCGTCCAGATGCTGTTGCGGGAGGACAACGCAGCGGGTGACATCGCCACCGCAAAGCTGCTTGCCTCACGGCTGCTGACGGAAACCCGCCGGTCAGAGCAGCAGATCCGGCTGCAGCAGTTTTCCACGCCGCTGGCATTCGCGGCCCTGATGGTGTGCGCCGCGGCGATCCGCAAGGGCGAGACCGTGCTGGAGCCCTCGGCTGGCACTGGTGCCCTGGCTGCTTTCGCCGCCCGGGCCGGTGCCATGCTTTTGCTCAATGACATCGACCCCTTTCGCCAGAGCCTATTGCGCGCTGTCTTCGGTGGCGAGGTGACGAGCCATGACGGCGAGCATATCGACGATCTGCTGCAGACGCCGGTTCTACCCGACATCGTGGTGATGAATCCGCCCTTCGCCTCTTCGGTCGACCGATCCCGCGACAAGCACATCGCCGCCAAACATCTCATTGCGGCTGCAAAGCGTCTCGCGCATGGCGGGCGGCTGGTGGCGATCATGCCGCCGGGATTCACGCCCGAACGCGATGCCGCGCATTGGTCGCGCGCTTGCGGTCTCCTGACGCCGCGCTTGGCCCTCACGATGCCGGGACAGGTTTACCGCAAGCTCGGCACCTCTGTGGAAACCCAGCTGATGGTCTTCGACAAGGTGCAGGAGGACGGAGAGATGATCCGCGCCAGCGTCAGGGACTTGGATGAAGCCTTGGCATATGTCGACGCAGTGGCCGCAACCCGGCCCGAGGCGCGCCCCGCCCAAAGGGTGGCGTCGATGCCGCACGCGCGGCCGACCGTTCACTCTTCTGCCCCGCGCAAGACCGCCGCTGCGCCTCTCGCCGCCTCCAATCCACGGCCCAATGCCGTCCGTCCGCTCAGCTTCACAAGCTTTCAGACCCCGCGCGACAACAGGCCCGTCTCGGACATCTATGCGCGCTACCGGCCGCAGCGCATTGAGATCGCGGGCGCGCAGGAACATCCCACTCCGCTGGTCGAAAGCATCGCCATGGCTTCCGTGGCGCCGCCCGTGCCTTCGGACACGGCCAGTGCGGAATTGCGCCTGCCAGCCAGGCTGATCGAGGATGGGCATCTCTCCGAGGCTCAGCTCGAGACCATCATCATGGCCCATGATGCCCATGGGCGTGACCTGCCGGGGCGGTTCACCATCGACGACGACCAGACCAAACTCACCCGTGCCGATGATGACCCGGACGCCAATGCTTATCGCCTTGGCTACTTCCTCGGTGACGGCACGGGCTGCGGCAAGGGGCGCGAATGCGCCGGGCTCATCCTGGTGAACTGGCTCGCTGGACGCAGAAAGGCGATCTGGGTCTCCAAATCCGCCACGCTCATCGAGGACGCGATCCGCGACTGGACCGATCTTGGCGGCTCGCCCGCCGACATCCAGCCGCTCTCCAAATGGAAACCGGATCAGCCCATCCCGATGGGCGACGGTATCCTCTTCGTCACCTACGCCACGCTGCGGTCCGCGGGCAAATGCGGCACCACGCGACTGAGCCAGATCCTCGCCTGGATGGGCGACGACTTCGATGGCGTGCTGGCCTTTGATGAGGCCCATGCCATGCAGAACGCGGCAGGGTCCGAGCAGGGCAGGGGGGTCAAACCCTCCCAGCAGGGCCTTGCGGGCCTGCGGCTGCAACTGGCCGCACCCCGCGCCCGCGTCTTCTACATCTCGGCCACGGGTGCCACGAGCGTGCATAACCTCGCCTATGCCGCGCGGCTCGGACTCTGGGGGCAGGGCCCCGAATACCCCTTCCCAAGCCGCGAGAGTTTCGTGTCGGCGATGGAAGCCGGCGGCGTTGCCGCCATGGAAGTGGTCGCGCGTGATCTCAAGACGCTCGGCCTCTACACGGCGCGCGCCCTCAGCTTCGATGGCGTGGAGTATGACGTGCTCGAACACGCACTTACTCCGGCCCAGATCGAGATCTACGACGCCTATGCGGGTGCGTTTCGGACGATCCACCACAATCTGGAAGCCGCACTGACTGCGACCGGTGTCAATGACGCCTCGGGGGAGACCAATGCCTCGGCCGCCCGCGCCTCGGCCAAGTCCCGGTTTGAAAGCACCAAGCAGCGCTTCTTCAACCATCTCCTGATGGGCATGAAAGCCCTGACCATCATCCGCGCCATCGAGGATGACCTCGCGGCGGGCCACGCTTGCGTCATCCAGGTGGTCTCGACAGGTGAGAGCCTGCTGAAACGCCGGCTTGAAACGATGGACCCCGACGACGAGCTCGTCGAGGTTGCCTTGACGCCGCGCGACTATGTTCTGGGCTACCTCGAACAGGCCTTCCCGATCCACGCGCAAAAGCTCGTGGAGATCGACGGCAACATGGTCGCGGAACCCTTGCGGGATGAGGCCGGCGCGCTGGTCGTCTCGCGCGAAGCGCTCGCTTTACGTGACGCGGCCATGATGGAGTTGATGACGCTGGCGCCGATCCCCTCGGCGCTCGATCAGATCCTCTGGGCTTTTGGCGATGAGGCCGTGGCAGAAGTCACGGGGCGGTCCATCCGGCCCCTCAAGGCCGAGGATGGTCATCTCTTCATCGAGAAGCGCAGCGCAAGCAGTAATTCGTCGGAGACCCAAGCCTTCATGGACGGCGAGAAGGATGTCTTGATCTTTTCCGATGCGGGCGGGACGGGCCGGTCCTATCATGCGGCACAAACGGCCAAGAACCAGAAGCGGCGGCGGCACTACCTGCTGGAGCCCGGCTGGCGCGCCGATGCGGCCATCCAGGGGCTGGGCCGCACGCATCGCTCTGCGCAGGTCAGCGCACCCTTCTTCCGGGTCTGCACCTCAGATGTGCATGGCGAGAAGCGCTTCACTTCGACGATTGCCAAGCGCCTCGATCAGCTTGGGGCCCTCACCAAAGGCCAGCGCGAGACCGGCTCGCAAGGCATGTTCCGCGAGGAGGACAATCTGGAAAGCCCGATCGCACGGGCGGCTTTGCGGGGATATTTCGCCGATCTTGCCGCCGGGCGCGCCGAGGCGATGAGCTACGAGAGTTTCACCGACTGGACCGCCCTGCGGCTGATCGACAAGGACGGGGTGCTGCTCGAAGAGCTTCCGCCGATCCAGCGGTTTCTCAACCGGGTGCTGGCGCTGCCCATCCACATGCAGAACGCGCTCTTTGCCGAGTTCATGCGCCGGATCGCTGATCAGACCGAACGGGCGCGCGCGGCAGGCACGCTCGATCTCGGCGTGGAAACCCTCCGCGGCGAAAAGATCGAACAGGTCTCGACCGAGGATCTCTGGACCTGCCCGAAATCCGGCGCCGTGACGCGGATCATCGGGCTCGAGGTGACGGACCCGGTCCATGTGCTGTCGGCGGATGACGCCCTGTCGCGCAACCCCGACAAGCGGCCGATGGTCAATCGCGCCTCCGGCCGCGCGGCGCTCATTTCGGCGCGCCCCATGCAGATGTATGACGAGGACATTGTCACGCTGATGCGCAAGGCCGTGCGATCCAACGGGTCGAGCTACCTCGAGGAGACGCGATTTGAGGCCTCGGCCTGGGAAGAGATCGGCAAGCCCGAGTTTGCAGGGCTTTGGGATGCTGAGGCTGCGTCCCTGCCGAAAACCACCACGACCAAGCTCTACCTGCTGACCGGGCTGCTGTTGCCGATCTGGAAGGACATTCCGACCACGAATGAACGCATCTACCGGGTCACGCCTGACGGGGCGACGGCCATGATCGGGCGCACGTTGAGCGAGGAAGGGGCAGCCGCGCTGCGCGCCCGCTTCCTTGTCTCCAACCCGCAAACGCCGCAAGAGATGCTGACTGCCGCCCTCGGCACCACCGCACCGGTCGATCTGGGCCGGGGTCTCACGATGACCCGTCGCCGGGTTGCAGGCGAGATGCGCCTCGAGCTCTCTGGTGCGGAACGGGGCATGATCGAGGGTCTCAAGTCCATTGGGTGTTTCACCGAGATCATCGCCTTCCAGCTGCGGGTGTTCCTGCCGCATGGGGACGGTGTCGACACGGGCGACATTCTGGCCCGGATCGTGGGGATGAGAACCAGCAAGGCGGCAGAACAAGCCGCCTGAAAAGCCAAAGCAGGCTTTGGGTGGGGCGTCGCAGATCGGGATTTGTCCGGTCTGCGCGTTCCGGGCGCGCGCGGGCCAATGCCACGCCCGACCCCTCAATTTCTTACAAGAGGACAGACCCATGACCAATCCCCAGATCGACTATGCCGCAATGGCGGCTCAGTGGCGCGCGGAGCGCGAAACCACCCTGAAGGCGACCCGAGCGGAGCTGATCGCGCAACTACGTGCGCTTGGCATCAGCGAAGTCACTGCCGAATACGAAGGCTATGGCGACTCCGGCAATATCGAGGATGTGACCGTGCAGTCTGCGGAGGTCAAACTGCCGGAGGTGCTTGCCACAGAGGTGGGCGATTTCGCCTGGTCGCTCGCTTATCACCATCACCCTGGGTTCGAGAACAACGAGGGCGGCTATGGCACGCTGACCTGGGACATTGCAGCAGACAGCATCACACTCGATCACGCCGACCGCTATGTCGAATGCTCACACAGCTATGACGAGGGGCTTTGAGATGGCGCATCCGCTTCATCATGCCGAAAGCTCGGCCCGAAAATTCGGCGGGGTGCCGTCCGACTATCAGTCCATACATAACTGGTTCGATGCCTCGAAAGAGCACCTCGCGCTCTTCACGCACCGGGCCTTGCGTCACCATGCCCAAGGCCTGTTTGAAGCCGAACGTGCCTTCGGTCTGACCCTGACCAATAGCGCTGGTCGAGAGATCCCCGTGCGCTGGATCGGCGAGCAGCATGTTCGTGAAGACTGCCAAGGCCGCATCCCGAGCATGGCGGACTGGCTGCGACGGATCCAGCCCGAGCCATGGATGGCCAATGGCCATATCGAGCAGCATGTCAGCGTGGAGCCCTGCAGCGATCCAAGAGTTGCCTGGGCATCAGAGGTGGCCGCCGGGCGAACGGTTCTTGGTCTGAAGGATTGGATGGCGGCGCGCGCGACGCAAGCCACGCAAGGTGCCTGACAGCTCTCGACCGTTTGCCAAACGAATAGTGCACGGAAGCCCGGTTGGACGACCGGGCTTCCTGCGGCGTTTACCCACCATTCTTCGTAAGGAGGTTCGCATGACACTCGAAGACATCAAGGCCGCCGTCGATGTCGGTCAGACCGTGCATTGGGTCAATACTGGCTACGTTGTGCACAAGGACCGGCTCGGTCAGTACCTGATCAGCTTTCTGCCGAACGGCAGCTGCATCGGTCTAACCGACCGGGAAGGGCACCGGTTGAATGGCAAAGAGGCGGAGTTCTTCGTCGCGCGATCGAAGGACGCCGCAGAAATTCCAGGCAACCAATCAAGACCAGACGGGCAGGGGAGGGGCGTAGCACCCGGAGGCGCGGGGGCATTCCCACTCGGACGGCAGCGCTGACCCGCGGCCGGGGCTGAAAGGAAAGCAGGCTTTCTGATTTGTGATCCCAGGAGGGGTCGAGAAAGCAATCCCGGATGCGCTGGCAAGAACGTCAGGCACCGGCCAATCCAAGAAGGAACTATCCCATGTTCGCAGGAACCCTCACCCGCAATGTCGAGACCGCCGCCGCCGAATACACCGGCATGATTCACTCGACGCGATTTGACATCGCCATCCAGCTTGAGGCACGGGCCAAG